>NZ_JBFRDY010000007.1:0-158882 GCF_052114035.1 Janibacter sp. RAF52
CCAATCCATAACCCAACAAAGGGCTGAACCATGACTGAGCAAGAACAACCAGCGCAATCGCTGTTTGATTCATTGTCAACCAAAGGAAAAAAATTCGCTCGACCAACCACACCCAACCCCCACAACGAGGACCAGGCACAATCAGCCAAGACGAGGTATTGGCATCGATTTTTGACACGCTGTTGAGTTCTCAAGATTCACACGCACACCCCACACAACCCACCACATCAGGCGAACCGCACAAGGGGCAACTTCTCCAACTTACCGCTGTCCATGCTTGGGCGTCAATTCCGTGACCCGCTCTCGGAGCGGCCGGAAACCTTCGCGCTTGGATCTTCAGCGGTGGCCCACCGTAGCAGTCTCGCTGCTCGGCTCCAAGTCCACCTCCCTGACCGCAACGGCCAGATCCCATGGACCAAGATTCACTGGGCTGTCAGCCTGCGGGACCGGCCTGCCTGGGGCGACTGCAAGAGCCACCACTTGGTGTCCGTTCCTCCCTCTCGGGCTGACATCGAGAACACTAGATCACGCCCACCACAGAAACCAAATCGGCGCCCGCTCCCCCCATTTTTCGGGGCGCAGGCGTCGATAGGTGGGCGTGGCGAGGTCACACGAGACGCGCCGCCGCCAGGTTCTTGCGGCCTCGCCGCAGGATCGCGACGCGGCCGTGGAGGTAGTCACCCGGACCGAGGGTGGCAGCGGCGTCGCCCAGCTTGGCCCCGTTGACCGAGACCGCCCCGTCGGCGATAGCCCGCCGGGCGGCCTTCTTCGAGTCCACCAGACCGGTGGCGACGAGCGCATCCACGACAGCGGTGCCGACCGGGACATCGGCACCCGGCAGCTCAGCGGTCGCGTCGACCAGGGTCGACTCGTCGAGTGCTGCCAGGTCGCCCTTGCCGAAGAGCGCCTCCGAGGCCGCCTGCACCGACTCGGTCGCATCGGCCCCGTGGACGAGTGTGGTCATGTCTGCAGCCAGAGCGCGTTGCGCCGCCCGCCGGAAGGGCTCGTCCTCCACGAGTCGCGCGAGCTCGGCGATCTCCTCCTGCGTACGGTCGGTGAAGACCTTGAGCAGCTTGACGACCGAGGCGTCCTCGACGTTGAGGAAGTACTGGTAGAAGGCGTACGGGCTCGTCATGTCGGCCGACAGCCAGATGGCATTGCCCTCGGACTTGCCGTACTTCACCCCGTGCGAGTCGGTGAGCAGGGGCGAGGTCAGCGCGTGGACCGAGACGCCCTCGGCGCGATGGATGAGGTCGACACCGGCGGTGAGGTTGCCCCACTGGTCCGACCCTCCGAGCTGCAATGTGCAGCCGTGGGCGCGGTAGAGCTCCAGGTAGTCGAGCGCCTGGAGCAGCTGGTAGCTGAACTCGGTGTAGGAGATGCCCTCCTGGCTCTCCAGCCTGGCGGAGATCGCGTCCTTGCGAATCATCTGGTTGACGCGGAAGTGCTTGCCGACGTCCCGCAGGAAGTCGAGCGCACTCATGGGCGCCGTCCAGTCGAGGTTGTCCACGAGGATCGCGGGGTGGTCGACGCCGGAGCTGCCGTCGAAGTCGAGGAAGGGCTGGACCAGCTCCTTGATGCGAGCGACGTTCTGCGCCGTGTGCTCCTTGGTCCGCAGCTGACGCTCGCTCGTCGGCTTCGGGTCCCCGATGAGCCCCGTCGACCCGCCGACGAGGCAGATGACCCGGTGCCCCGCCCGCTGCAGTCTCCGCAGGGCGACGAGCTGGACGAAGTTGCCGAAGTGGAGCGAGGGCGCCGTCGGGTCGAAGCCGCAATACACCGTGATCGGTCCGTCGGCGAGGGCCTGTCGCAGGGCGGCCTCATCGGTGGTCTGCGCCACCGCTCCGCGCCACTGCAGCTCGTCGAGGATGTCGGTCACGGTCGTCTCGGTCCTTCCGGGAGGTGCCGGGTGCGCGGTCGCGCGCCCCGCCCCAGCCTGCCATGCGCTCCCCCGCAGGCCGGCAGCCACTCCGGTCCCGGCATGTGGAACACCCGGTGCGGAAGCCTCCCTTCGTCCGGTTAAGGTATGCCTCACCTCATTGAATCGAAGGGAGGGGTCTCGTGATCGTCTGCCACTGCGCCGTCGTCGGTGACCGCGCGATCGCCGACGCTGCCGCTGCGGGAGCCACGACCCTCTCCCGGGTGTGTGCAGCAACCGGTGCCGGTCGCGATTGCGGGGCCTGTGTCTTCTCCGTGCGACGGATCCTCTGCGAGCATGTGGGGAGTGAGGCCGATCACGGTCTCTCCACCACGCCCGCGGAGGTAGACCGTGCAGCCAGCTGACCCCAGGATCGTCACCCTCCTCAACGAGGCGCTCACGCTCGAGCTGAGCGTCGTCAACGGCTACTTCCTCCACGCGCGGATGCTCGACAACTGGGGCTTCCCGCGGCTGGGCAAGGTCTTCTACGACCTGTCGATCGGCGAGATGAAGGACGCCGACGAGCTCATCGAGCGGATCCTCATGTTCGACGGCCACCCCAACGTGCAGAAGCTCAACAACATCCCCATCGGCGAGGACGCGCGGGAGATGCTCGACCTGGCTCTCGCGAGCGAGATCACGGCCGTCGCCCAGTTCAACGCGGCAGCGAAGGAGTGCCACGACCTCGGCGACCACGCGACCGCATCGGTCTTCGAGGAGATGGCCCGCGACGAGGAGCGGCACGCCGACTGGTTCGAGGCCCAGCTGGACGCGATCACCCGCATCGGCCTGGAAAACTACCTGGCCCAGCAGGTCGACGTCGGGGTCAACCCCGCCTGACCCGCGGTCGGCCGGGACGGTACGGCGACACCGACGGCTCGTCCGCCAGCCAGTACCGCCACGGGTACCGCTCACCGTCACCGCCGAGGCCGGAGACGCCCACCCGGGGTCCGGTCCTGATCCGCTCGGCGGCGACCGGCTCGGCCGGCGCGCGCAGCACGAAGGGGGCACCGCGCCCCACGACGGCCGCACCGTCGTCCTCACCGACGATCCCCAACGCCCGGGTCAGCCTGCCCGGGCCACGGGCCAGGTCCCGCCGTCGCACCCCGGGGCGCCGCTGCTCGACGACGCCGTACCCGGCCACGACCTCACCGGCACGCAGGAGGACGGCGGCGCACTCCCCCTTCGCCCCGCACACGATGTTGGCGCACCAGTGCACTCCGTAGGACCGGTAGACGTACAACCGGCCCGCGGGACCGAACATCACCTCGGTCCGCGGCGTCATGCCCCGGTAGCCGTGCGAGCCGGGGTCGTCGACGCCCCAGTACGCCTCCACCTCGGTCAGGCGCAGGGCGACCGGACCGGCGACGAGGTGGCATCCGAGGAGGGAACGCGCGACGGTCAGGGGGTCGCCGGCCAGGTCTCCCCGGGTCAGACGACGCCCCTGACCGGACACGTCAGCGAGCCTCGATCCGGCTGGCGGCGAAGGCCTCCAGCTCGGCGAGTCGCGCCGCCGCGTCCTCGAGCTGCTCGGCGACACGGGCCGGGGCGGTCCCGCCCTTCGCGTCCCGCGAGGCGAGGGAGCCGTCGACCGACAGCACCTCGCGCACGTCGGGCGTGAGGTGCTCGCTGATGCCCGAGAGGTCCTCGTCGGAGAGGTCCCACAGCTCGATGCCGCGCTCCTCGCAGACTCGCACGCAGGCCCCGGCCACCTCGTGGGCGATGCGGAAGGGGACCCCCTGGCGCACCAGCCACTCGGCGATGTCGGTCGCGAGGGAGAAGCCCTGGGGGGCGAGCGAGGCCATCCGCTCCCCGTGGTACGTCATCGTCGCCATCATCCCCGCGAAGGCCGGGAGCAGGACCTCGAGCGTGTCGACCGCGTCGAAGACCGGCTCCTTGTCCTCCTGCAGGTCGCGGTTGTAGGCGAGCGGCAGCGCCTTGAGCGTCGTCATGAGGCCGGCGAGATCACCGACGAGGCGGCCCGCCTTGCCCCGGGCCAGCTCGGCGACATCGGGGTTCTTCTTCTGCGGCATGATGCTCGAGCCCGTGGAGAAGGCGTCGTCGAGGGTGACGAAGGAGAACTCCTTGGTGGCCCAGAGGATGACCTCCTCGGCCAGACGGGAGACGTCGACCGCCGTCATCGCCGCGACGAAGCAGAACTCCGCGACGAAGTCGCGCGAGGCGGTCCCGTCGATCGAGTTGTCGACGGACCCCGCGAAGCCGAGGTCCGCCGCCACGGCCTCGGGGTCCAGCCCGAGGGAGGAGCCGGCGAGGGCTCCTGAGCCGTAGGGGCTCAGGGAGGTCCGCTCGTCCCAGTCGACGAAGCGCTGCACGTCGCGCAGCAGCGGCCACACGTGCGCGAGCAGGTGGTGGCTCAACAGGACCGGCTGGGCGTGCTGGAGGTGGGTGCGCCCGGGCATGGCGACGTCGATGTTGGCCCGCGCCTGGTCGAGGAGCGCCCGCGCCACGTCGAGGACGAGCCCGGAGACGATCCGGGCGTGGTCGCGCAGGTACATGCGGAAGAGCGTGGCGACCTGGTCGTTGCGCGAGCGGCCGGCGCGCAGCCGCCCACCGACGTCGGCCCCCGCCCGCTCGATGAGACCGCGCTCGAGCGCGGTGTGCACGTCCTCGTCGTCGAGTGCCGGGGCGAAGGCCCCCGACTCCACGTCCGCCGCCAGCTGTGCGAGTGCCTGAAGCATCGCGTCGAGCGTCGCGTCGTCGAGCAGACCGGCTCCGTGGAGGACCCGGGCGTGGGCGCGGGAGCCGGCGATGTCGTACGGGGCAAGCCGCCAGTCGAAGTGCGTGGACTTGCTGAGCGCGGCGAGCGCATCGCTCGGTCCGCCGGCAAATCGCCCGCCCCACAGGCTGACCCGCTCACCGGTCGTCACGGTCTCGTCCTGGGTCACGGTGCCTCCTGGCTGTCGGTGGTCTGGGCCAGGCCCAGCAGCTGTGCGGTGACGGCGGCTCCCTCGTCGGGGCCACCGGTGATGATCATGATCGTGTCATCCCCCGCGATCGTCCCCAGCACTCCGGTCAGGCGGGCGTGGTCGATCGCCGAGGCGAGGTAGTTGGCCGCTCCCGGCGGGGTGCGGACGACGACGAGCTGGGCACTCGCCCGGGCCGTGACGAGGAGCTCCTCGCACAGCCGGCGGAGCCGGTCGTCGTACTCGGCCGGGTCGACGGCCGCGCGCGGGGTGCGGTCTCCCCCTTCGCCCGGGATGGCGTAGACGAGGTCACGCCCGACGCGGACCTTTTCCGCACGCAGCTCGAGCAGGTCGCGCGAGAGGGTCGCCTGGGTGACCTCGATGCCGTCGTCGGCGAGCAGGGCGAGCAGCTCCGGCTGGCTGCGGACGGCGTGCTCGCGCAGTAGCTCGGTGATGCGGGAGTGCCGCCCCGGCCGCGTCGTCACGGTCACGACGACGAGCGCAGGAGGAAGGTGAGCAGCGCCTTTTGCACATGGAGCCTGTTTTCGGCCTCGTCCCACACGACCGACTGCGGGCCGTCGATGACGTCGGCGGCGATCTCGAGGCCCCGGTAGGCGGGCAGGCAGTGCAGGACAATGGCCTCGGCTGCGGCGCCGGCGAGCAGCTCACCCGTGACGGCGAAGGGGGCGAAGGGGCTCGCCTCGCCGGTGCGGTCGCCCTTTTCCCTTTCCATGCCCATCGACACCCACGTGTCGGTGGCGACGACGTCGGCTCCCTCGACGGCCGTGGCCGGGTCGTCGGTGACGAGCACCGAGCCGCCCTGCTCGGCCGCGATGCGCTCGGCGCGGGCGAGGACGTCGGCGGACGGCTGGTGGCTCGCAGGAGTGCCGATGCGCACGTGCATGCCGGCGAGGGTGCAGGCGAGCAGGTAGGAGTGGGCCATGTTGTTCGCCCCGTCACCGACGTAGGCGAGGGTCAGCCCGCGCGTGCTGCCCTTGTGCTCACGGACGGTCAGCAGGTCGGCGAGCAGCTGGCAGGGGTGGTAGTCGTCGGTCAGCGCGTTGACCACCGGCACGTCGACGTGGTCGGCCATCTCCTGGAGGCGGTCCTGCCCGTGGGTGCGCCAGACGATGGCGCTCACCTGACGGCCGACGACCCGGGCGACGTCGGCGACGGACTCACGGGTGCCGATCTGGGCGAGGTTGCCGTCGACGACCATCGGGTACCCGCCGAGCTCGGCGACACCGGTCGTGAAGGACAGCTGGGTGCGCAGCGTCGGCTTGTCGAAGATGATCGCGACGGCCTGCGGGCCGGCGAGCGGCTGCTCCGCGTGCCGGTCGGCCTTGAGCGCAGCAGCGAGGTCGAGGACCTCGGCCTGCTCGGCGGCGGTCAGGTCGTCGTCGGCGAGGATGTGGCGGACGGTCATGCGGACTCCTTGGCGGCCTCGTCGAGGATCGCCGGGAGTGTGTCGACGAAGGACGAGAGCTGGTCGGTGGTGATAGTCAGGGGCGGCGCGAGTCGCAGCGCATCGGGCGCCACGGGGTTGACGATGACGCCGTGCCGGCGGGCGACGAGAGCAGCGACCGGGGCGATCGGACGGGCGAGCCCGATCGCGCGCAGCAGACCGGCCCCGCGGACCTGCGTGACGAGCGGGTGCTGGAGCGCCTCGACGGCCGCGACGAGGTGCTCGCCAGCCGCGACGGCGTGCTCGATCAGGCCCTCCTCCTCGATCGTCGCGATCACCGCGAGGGCCGCGCTGCAGGCCAGCGGGTTGCCCCCGAAGGTCGAGCCGTGCTGGCCGGCGGTGAGCAGACCGGTCACCTCGGCCCCGAAGGTCACGAGGCCACCGATGGGGACCCCGCCGCCGAGTCCCTTGGCGACGGTGATGGCGTCGGGGACGACGCCCTCGAGCTGGTGGGCGAACCAGGCCCCGGTCCGACCGATGCCGGTCTGGATCTCGTCGAGCACGAGCAGCGCGCCCGCCTCCCGGGTGATCTCCCGGGCTTCCGCGAGGTACCCGGCAGGCGGGGTGACGACCCCGGCCTCGCCCTGGATGGGCTCGAGGAGGACCATCGCCGTGTCGGGACCGACGGCGACCCGCAGCGCGTCGACGTCGCCGGGGGCCACGTGCGTCACGCCCGGCAGCAGCGGCTCGAAGGGCGCCCGGTAGGCCTCCTTGTGGGTGAGGCTCACCGCGCCGGTGGTGCGGCCGTGGAAGGCGCCCCCGACGGCGACGATGCCGGTGCGACCCGTGCGTCGCGAGAGCTTGATCGCCGTCTCGACGGCCTCGGAGCCGCTGTTGCAGAAGAAGACCCCGGACCCCTGCGGTGCCCGGGCGACGCGCAGCAGCGCCTCGGCGGCCTCGATCTGGGCGGGGGTGGTGAAGAAGTTGCTGACGTGGACGAGCTCGCCGGCCTGCTTCGAGATCGCGGCGACGAGCTCGGGGTGACCGTGACCGAGCGCGTTGACCGCGATGCCGCCGAGGAGGTCGAGGTAGCGCGTGCCGTCGACGTCCCACACGTAGGCACCCTCACCGCGGGTGAGGACGAGGCCGGGCAGACCGAAGACGCCGATGTGGCTCGCGCGGTAACGCTCGAGCAGGGCCTGGTGGGCAGCGGAGACATCGGTCACGACGGGCTCCCTTCGCTCTCGTCGCGCGTGGACTCGTCGGGCAGGATCATCGTGCCGAAGCCTTCGTTGGTGAAGAGCTCGAGGAGCATCGAGTGCGGCTGGCGGCCGTCGACGACGTGCGCCTGGGGCACACCCTGCTCGACGGCACGGATGCAGGCCTCGAGCTTGGGGATCATCCCGGAGTCGACCCGGCCGAGGAGGTCGCGCGCTCCGGAGGCGGTGAGGTGGGACAGGAGCGAGTCGCGGTCCGGCCAGTCGGCGTAGACCCCGTCGACGTCGGTGAGAACGACGAGCTTGTGCGCCCGCAGGGCGACGGCCAGTGCCGCGGCGGCAGTGTCGGCGTTGACGTTGAGCACCTGGCCGTCGACGTCGAGATCGGGCGCGATCGTCGAGACCACCGGGATGCGACCGGCGTCGAGGATGTCGAGGACGGCTGCCGGGTCCACGGACTCGACGTCCCCGACGAGCCCGATGTCGACCGGCTCACCGTCGACGACGACACCCTTGCGGCGGCCGCCGAAGAGGCTCGCGTCCTCGCCGGAGAGCCCCACTGCGACGGGGCCGTGCTGGTTGAGCAGGCCCACGAGCTCGCGGCCGACCTGGCCGGTGAGCACCATGCGCACGACCTCCATGACCTCTGGGGTCGTCACCCTCAGGCCACCCTTGAACTCGCTCTCCAGACCGAGGCGATCGAGCATCGCCTGGATCTGCGGGCCGCCACCGTGGACGACGACCGGCCGCAGGCCTGCGTAGCGCAGGAAGACGATGTCTTCGGCGAAGGCCGCCTTGAGGGCATCATCGGTCATCGCGTTGCCGCCGTACTTGATGACGACCAGGGCACCGCGGAAGCGCTCGAGCCAGGGCAGGGCCTCGACGAGGGTGGTCGCCTTGGACTGGGCGACCCGCAGTGCGGCGGCGTCGATCGCGCCGCGCAGGGTGGATTCAGCAGACATGCTCGTCGGTCCGATCAGGTGGAGTACGCAGAGTTTTCGTGGACGTAGTCGTGGGTGAGGTCGTTGGTCCACACCGTCACCTCGTCGCTGCCGGCGTGGAGGTCGACCTCGACGCGGACCTCGCGCTGCTCGAGGTCGACGAGCGTGCGGTCCTCGCCCACTCCCCCGGCGCGACAGACCTGCACGCCGTTGATCGAGACGTCCAGCTGCGCGGGCTCGAAGGCCGCCCCGGTCGTGCCGACGGCCGCGAGCACGCGGCCCCAGTTGGGGTCCTTGCCGAAGATCGCGCACTTGAAGAGGTTGTTGCGGGCGATGCTGCGAGCGACCTCGAGCCCGTCGGCCTCGCTCGCCGCCTGGTGGACGACGATCTCGATGTCGTGGGCCGCGCCCTCGGCGTCGCCGATGAGCTGGCGGGCCAGGTCGGCGCACACCTCGCGGATCGCCTCGGTGAGGTCGGCCGGGGAGACCGCGGTACCCGACGCCCCGGAGGCCATGGCGACGACGGTGTCGTTGGTCGACATGCACCCGTCGGAGTCGATGCGGTCGAAGGTGGTCCGCGTCGCCTCGCGCAGCGCGGCGTCGAGGTCCTCCGCGGAGGTCACCGCATCGGTCGTGACGACGACGAGCATCGTGGCGAGTGCGGGGGCGAGCATGCCAGCCCCCTTCGCCATGCCACCGACGCTCCACCCGTCGCGGGCGGCGGCCGCGGTCTTGCTCACGGTGTCGGTCGTCATGATCGCCTCGGCGGCGGACGCGCCGCCGTCGGTCGCGAGGGCGGCGCCGGCAGCGGTGACCCCGGCGACGAGCTTGTCCATCGGGAGCAGCTCACCGATGAGACCGGTACTGCACACGACGACGTCGCCGGCGGAGACGCCGAGCACCTCGGCGGTGTGCTCGGCGGTGGCGTGGGTGTCCTGGAAACCCTGGGCACCCGTGCAGGCATTGGCGCCGCCCGAGTTGAGGACGACCGCGTCGGCCCGGCCGTCGGCGAGCGTCTGGCGCGACCACGTGACCGGTGCCGCTTCGACCCGGTTGGTCGTGAAGACCGCAGCGGCGTGGTGGTCGGGCCCGTCGTTGACGACGAGCGCGACGTCGGGGCGTCCGCTCGGCTTGAGGCCTGCGGTCACACCGGCGGCGCGAAATCCTGCGGGGGTCGTCGTGCTCACGGGGCCACTCCTGTCGTGGGAAGTCCGGTGGTCTCGGGCAGGCCGAGGGCCAGGTTCATCGACTGGACGGCCGCGCCCGCCGTCCCCTTCGTCAGGTTGTCCTCGGCGGCCACGGCGACGACACGGCCGCTGCGCTCGTCGAGGGCGACCTGGACGTGGACGAGATTGGAGCCGACGACGCTGCCGGTGTGCGGCCACTGACCCTGCGGCAGGAGGTGGACGAAGGGCTCGTCGGCGTAGGCCAGCTCCCAAGCGGCGCGCACCGTCTCGGCCGTCGCGCCGGCGGCAGCGCGGGCCGTCGTCGTCGCGAGGATCCCGCGGGGCATCGGCGCGAGGGTGGGGGTGAAGGAGACGCGGGCGGCGCGCCCCGCGGCGCGGGCGAGATTGCGCTCGATCTCGGGGGTGTGCCGGTGGACCCCGCCCACACCGTAGGGGCTCATCGCCCCCATGACCTCCGAGCCGATGAGGTGCGCCTTGGTCGACCGGCCGGCGCCCGAGGTCCCCGAGGCGGCGACGACGACGACGTCGTCGGGATCGACGACACCGGCTGCCAGACCGGGGGCCAGGGCGAGGCTCGCGGCGGTCGGGTAGCACCCGGGGACGGCGATCCGACGCGCCCCCGCGAGGTCGCCCCGGTGCTTGGTGCCGTCGGCCTTGACGAGCTCGGGCATCCCGTAGGGCCAGGTGCCGGCGAAGGGGGTGTCGTAGTAGTCGTCCCAGTCCTGCTCGTCGTCGAGACGGAAGTCGGCTCCGCAGTCGACGATGACGACCTCGTCGGGCAGCTGCTGCGCGATGGCCGCCGAGTGGCCGTGGGGCAGAGCGAGGAAGACGACGTCGTGGTCGGCGAGCACCTCGGCGGTCGTCGGCTCGAGCACGCGGTCGGCAAGTGGCTGCAGGTGCGGCGCGAGGTCACCGAGGCGGGTGCCCGCATTGCCCGATGCCGTGAGGGCACCGATCTCGACCTCGGGATGGCCGAGCAGGAGGCGAGCGATCTCGGCCCCTGCGTAGCCGCTGGCTCCGGCGATGGCTGCGGTGATCACCTGCATGACCATACGCAGGCACGCTATTTCATGCAAACGCGTATCGGCGGCGGTCCTTGGGTCAGCGCTGCTGGGCCCCCGTGGCGGAGGCCGCGGAGGCGACCGCCTTGTCACGCAGGGCGGAGACCTCGTCGGTCTTCAGCGTCCGGCCGGCCCGGAAGGTCAGGCGATAGGCGAGGGACTTGCGCCCCTCCCCCACCTGGTCGCCCCGGTAGACGTCGAAGAGGGTGAGCGACTCGAGGTCGTCTCCGGCACCAGATCGCAGTGCTGCGGCGACAGCCGCCGCCGGCACGCCCTCGTCGACGACGAGCGCGACGTCCGTGTTGGCGACCGGCTGGGTGGACAGCTGGCCGGGCTTCACCGGCTCGCCGGAGGCGGCAACGATCGCGTCCAGGTCGAGCTCCGCTGCGACGGTGCGCTCGGGCAGCTCCAGTCGCGAGCAGACCTTGGGGTGCAGCTCGCCCGCGTGGCCGACGACATCGCCACCGGGCACGGAGATCGCCACGCAGCGCCCGGGGTGGAAGGGCTCGCGCTGGGCGGCCTCGACACCCAGCTCGACACCGATGCAGTCACCGATCGCCCGCACCCAGCCGACGACGTCGGTGGCCTCGACGGGCCGCGCCGGACCGTGCGGCCCCGCGGGCAGTGCGGCCCCCGACGCGGCGATGGCGACGTGCCGCGGCTGGGCCGGGACCCCACCGGTGATGCGCGCCAGGGTCTCCGCGTCGGGCTCGACCCCACCCGGAGGCAGGGGTAGCGGCGTGATGCCGCCGGCCGTGACGAGCCCGATCTCGTAGAGCGCGACATCGCGGTGGCCCCGGGAGACGTTGCGTCGCAGCGTGTCGAGCAATGTGTCGAGGATCGAGGTCCGCATGAGCGGGGCCTCGTCCTGCAGCGGGTTGGCCAGGCGCACCGTCGTGCGTCGGGCGTCGTCCGCGGCGTAGCCGAGGGCGTCGTGGCGCTCCTCGGAGGTGAAGGGGTAGGACAGCACCTCGACCAGGCCGGTGGCCGCGAGCGTGCGGGCGACCGTGCGGCGGGCCCGCTGACTGTGCGTCAGGCCGCGGCCGGCGCTGGCCCGGGGCACGACCGACGGGATCTGGTCGTAGCCACGCACGCGGGCAACCTCCTCGACGAGGTCGGGGCCGTCGACGAGGTCGGGTCGCCAGGTCGGCGGGGTGACCCGCAGGAGCTGGCCCTCGTCAGCCACGTCGCAACCGATCGCGGTGAGGGTCGCGACGACCTCCTCGCGGGGGTAGTCGAGCCCGATGTACCGGCTCGGCAGGCTCGGGTCCAGGGCGATCGTCGCCGGCTCTGCGGGGCTCCCGACGTCGGTCGCCGTCGGGTCAGCCGTGCCTCCGCCGTGCTCGACGAGGAGGTCGACGGCGAGCTGGGCGGCCGCCGCGGTGACCGCGGGGTCGACGCCGCGCTCGAAGCGCTTGGACGCCTCGGTCGCCAGCCGGTGACGCCGCGCGGAGCGCGCCACGGTGACGGAGTCGAAGTGCGCGGCCTCGACGAGCACGTCGGTCGTGGTGTCGTCGACCTCGCTCGTCGCGCCGCCCATCACGCCGGCGATCGCGAGCGGGGTGGTGCCGCCGTCGGTGATCAGCAGGTCCTCGGGCACCAAGGTCCGCTCGACGTCGTCGAGGGTCGTGAGCGTCTCACCCGCGCGCGCCCGGCGCACCTCGATGGCCCCGGAGAGCTTGGCGAGGTCGTAGGCGTGCAGCGGCTGGCCGAGCAGCATCATCACGTAGTTGGTGACGTCGACCGCGAGGGAGATGGGGCGCATGCCGACCTCGGTGAGCCGGCGCTGCATCCACTCCGGTGAGGTCGCCGTCGCGTCGATGCCGCGCACGACCCGCGCGACGAAGCGGTCGCACCCGGCCACGCCGTCGACCGGTGTGTCGTCGGCGAGACGCACCTCGTGGCCCGGCCCGGTGGGCTCGGCCACCGGCAGGTCCGCCGGGTCGACGAAGGGGGTCCCCTCCGACAGCGCGTACTCGCGGGCGATGCCGCGCATGGAGAGGCAGTACCCGCGGTCGGGCGTGACGTTGACCTCCACCGTCTCGGCGTCGAGGCCGAGGACGGGGATGAGGTCGTCGCCCGGCGCCAGGCCCGTGACGACGTCGGCCGGCAGGTGCTGGGTGAGCACGATGATGCCGTCGTGGTCCTCGCCGAGACCGAGCTCCATCGCGGAGCAGATCATGCCGGCGCTCACGTGCCCGTAGGTCTTGCGGGCGGAGATCTCGAAGTTCCCCGGCAGGACGCCACCGGGCAGGATCACCGCGACGAGGTCGCCCACGTCGAAGTTGTGTGCGCCGCACACGATGCCCTGCGGCTCGCCGGTCCCGTTGGCAGCGCCCACGTCGACCTGGCACCAGTTGATCGTCTTGCCGTTCTTCTGCTCCTCGGGCGTGCGCTCGAGGACCTTGCCGACGACGAGGGGGCCGGTGACCTCGCCACCGATGATGCCCTCCTCCTCGAGGCCCACGCGCACGAGCGTGGCGGCGACGTCGGCCCCCTTCGCCTGCGGGTCGACCTCGGTCAGCTCACGGAGCCACTCGATGGGTGCCCGCATCAGATCTCCATCCCGAACGCCGCCGAGAAGCGGACGTCTCCCTCGATGATGTCGCGCATGTCGGCGACGCCGTGGCGCAGCATGAGCGAGCGCTCGATGCCCAGGCCGAAGGCGAAGCCGGTGTACTCGTCGGGGTCGATGCCGGCGGCGGCGAGCACGCGACGGTTGACCATGCCGGAGCCCCCGAGTTCGATCCAGCCGGTGCCGCCGCAGGTGCGGCAGCCGGTGTCGGCGCCGCGGCACACCCAGCACTGGCAGTCGATCTCGGCACTCGGCTCGGTGAAGGGGAAGTAGTTGGGGCGCAGTCGCGTGACGATGCCCTCGCCGAAGAGGCCCTGCACGAAGGCGTCGAGCGCCCCGCGCAGGTGGGACATCGTGATGCCCTTGTCGACGACGAGCCCCTCGAACTGGTGGAAGACCGGGGTGTGCGTCGCGTCGAGGTCGTCGGTGCGGAAGACCTTGCCCGGGCACAGGACGTAGATGGGCGGCTCGCGGTCGAGCATCGTGCGGATCTGCACGGGCGAGGTGTGGGTGCGCAGCACGACGCCGGCATCGCTCGGCTCGACGAAGAAGGTGTCCTGCTCACCGCGCGCGGGGTGGTCGGGACCGATGTTGAGCGCGTCGAAGGTCAGCCACTCTGACTCGATCTCGGGACCCTCGGCGATCTCCCAGCCCATGCCGACGAAGATGTCCTCGACCCGCTCGGTGACGAGGCTGATCGGGTGCCGCGCCCCGAGCCGCTGGTAGGGGCTCGGCACGGTGAGGTCGAGGGTCTCCTCGACGAGGATCCGCTCGTCACGCTCGGACTCGAGCTCGGCCTGACGGGCCGAGAAGGCCTGCCCGACACGGCCCCTCGCCTGCCCGACGCGCTTGCCGGCCTCGGCCTTGGCGCTCGGCGGCAGTGCGCCGATCTCTCGGTTGGCGAGCGCGAGCGGGCTCTTGTCGCCCTGGTGCGCACCGCGGATCCGCTTGAGCTCGTCGAGGGTGGTCGCGCCCGCGGCGGCGTCGAGCGCGGCCTGCACGGCGTCGTCGATCACCTGCGGGTCGAGGGCGGCGACCTCGACCGGGTCGTAGTTCGTGTTGGGTCCAGACACGAGGCCCGAGTCTACGTGGGGACGAAGGGGGCCCGCCCCCGGGTTTCGAGGTCGATCACTTCCTCAGGTCGTGGACGGTGAGGCGGTCCCGCGGGTCGGTGTCGCCGACAACTCGGTCGACGATGAAGTCCGGCCCGGGGTTGTCGTCGTACTTGTCGGCCCCGGACTCGTAGAGCTGGTAGAGGCGGCCGTCCACGACCACCGACCCCTCGGCCATGTTGGGGATCTCCTGGGAGCGCCCGTTGTCCTGGGTCCAGCCGCCGTCCCGGGCGAAGTCCTCCGCCGAGACCCGGGTGAGCGTCGACTCGTTGTTGCGCCCGTAGCTCGAGGAGTAGTAGGCGTTGCCGGCCTCGTCGAAGGAGACCCCCTGGGTCTGGGGCGGCACCTGGTATGTCTTCGGGTCACCGGTCGGGCTGCCGTCCGCCCCGATCTCGTACTCGTACATGGTGCCCGGGTCGTCGTCCCCCTTGGTGAACTGCGTGACGTACAGCTTGTCGTCGTGCACGGTGACCGTGGAGTGCGCCTTGGTGTCGACGGTGTCGATGGGCTCCGCCGTGTGCACGACGTCCATCGTCGGGTCCCCGCCCCAGGCGGCCCCCGGGTTCGGGATCGTCGTCGTCTCGGGGTTGCGCAGGTCCTCGGTGCGGTACACCTGTGTGTTGCCACCCCCGGAGACGTAGGTGTACTCACCGTTGACCGTGACCCCGCCGTAGTGGTCGAGCCCCTCCAGCGGGACCCGCGAGGTGACCTCGCCGGTCTCCCGGTCGACGAAGACGATCTCTCCGTCGGTGTCGTCGTCCTCGTCGTAGAAGGTGTAGACGAGCTCGTCGTCCGCCTCGTTGTACCCGAGCCCCTGCGGGATCTGGCCCTTGTCCCTGAAGGGGATCTTCGGTCCGTCCTCGTAGTCGTCGGGCAGGTCGAGGGAGTCCGAGGGCGGACGACCGGGGTTCCCGCCGAGCGCCGCGGCGCCCAGCCCGCCGCCGGTCCCGAGGTCGAAGGGGGCGCCACCCCCGTCGCCGCTGGCGGACCGCTGGTCCGCAGCCTGCCCCTTGGCCCGCTGACCGACCGCCCGCAGCAGCTGGGCAGCCGACGCCAGCTGCTGCTGCGCCCCCTGCCAGTCCCCCACGAAGCCCTCGAGATCAGGACCCGACCACGCGCCCACCAGCACCGCGATCCCCGACGTACCCGAGCCGAGCACCTCTTCGACCCGGTCCCCCTCCGCACACAAGGCATCGCCGATCGCGTCGAGCCGGTGAGGGTCGTTGCCGTGGGTCACTGCCATGAGCGGTCAAGGTAGTCCGTGTCGGCGCCGCCGGCGATGGGGAGCGCTCCCCGGCCCGGTCGTTATCTTGACTGATTCAAGTCTTGGTGGGACTCTGGTGGCGATGAGCACGATGATCGAGACCGAGGCTGCCGCCGACCTGCTGCGCACCCACGCGCTGCGCGTGACCGCCCCACGCGTCGCCGTCCTGCGCGAGCTGTCCGCGATCCCCCACGCCGACGTCGACACCATCGCCCGTGCCACCCGCGAGCGACTCGGGTCCGTGAGCACCCAGGCGGTCTACGACATCCTCGGCGCGCTGTCCGCGCACGGCCTCGTCCGCAAGTTCGAGCCGGCCGGCCACCCGGCCCGCTTCGAGCTGGAGCTCGGCGACAACCACCACCACCTCGTCTGCCGCACCTGCGGCACGATGATCGATGTCGAGTGCGCGCCCGGCAAGGCACCGTGCCTCGATGCCGCCGACGACCACGGCTTCGCCATCGACGAGGCCGAGGTCATCTACTGGGGCACCTGCCCCGCGTGTGCGGCCGCTGCGGTCGCCACCCCCTGACCAGCACTGCACCCCACCCCACCGAGAAAGAGGAGCAGCAGATGTCATCCACCCCTTCCACACCGGAGCCCCGCTCGGACGCCCGAGGGACGCTCGACGTCTCCGGGCCGTCGACCCAGCTGGGCGGCGCGCCCACCGTGAGCGACCGCAACAGCCTCTCGGTCGGCAGCAACGGGCCCCTGCTCCTGCACGACACGCACCTCGTCGACATGCTCGCCCACTTCAACCGGGAAAACATCCCCGAGCGCAAGCCGCACGCCAAGGGCTCCGGCGCCTTCGGCCGCTTCGAGACGACCGCCGACGTCTCGCAGTACACCAAGGCCGCGGTCTTCCAGCCGGGCACGACGACGCGCATGCTCGCCCGCTTCTCCACGGTGGCCGGCGAGCTCGGCTCCCCCGACACCTGGCGCGACGTGCGCGGCTTCGCGCTGCGCTTCTACACGAGCGAGGGCAACCTCGACCTCGTCGGCAACAACACCCCGGTCTTCTTCCTGCGCGACCCGCTGAAGTTCCCCAACTTCATCCGCAGCCAGAAGCGGCTGCCCGACAGCGGGCTGCGCGACAACACCATGCAGTGGGACTTCTGGACCAACAACCCCGAGTCGGCCCACCAGGTCACCTACCTCATGGGTGACCGCGGCCTGCCCCGCTCGTGGCGCCACATGAACGGCTACGGCAGTCACACCTACATGTGGGTCAACGGCTCCGGCGACAAGTTCTGGGTCAAGTACCACTTCCACACGCAGCAGGGAGTGCAGGGCCTCACTGGTGACGCCGCCGACCGGATCGCCGGTCAGGACGCGGAGTTCCACCGCCGCGACCTCTTCGAGGCGATCGCGCGCGGGGAGGCCCCGCAGTGGAAGCTGTCGGTCCAGGTCATGCCCTACGAGGACGCGAAGGACTACCGCTTCAACCCCTTCGACCTGACCAAGACCTGGCCGCACGCCGACTACCCGCTCATCGAGGTCGGCACGATGACCCTCGACGAGAACCCGGTGAACTTCTTCGCCCAGATCGACCAGGCGGCCTTCGCCCCGAGCAACACCGTGCCGGGCGTGGGCTTCTCCCCGGACAAGATGCTGCTCGGCCGGGTCTTCGCCTATGCCGACGCCCACCGCGCCCGCATCGGCCCGAACTTCCACCAGCTGCCGGTCAACCGCCCGGCCGTCGAGCGGGAGAACCACTACTCCTTCGACGGGCCGATGCGCTACGAGCACTCGGGCGCCGCGCCGACCTACCACCCCAACAGCTTCGGTCGCCCGGTCGCGGACTTCGAGGGGCCGGTCGACGACGGGTGGGAGGCCGACGGCGCCATCGTCCGCTCGGCCTACCATCTGCACGCCGAGGACGACGACTTCGGCCAGCCGGGCACGCTCGTGCGGGAGGTCTTCGACGACGCCCAGCGCGACCGGCTCGTCGACACGGTCGTCGGCTCCCTGGCCGGGGTCGAGGACCCGGTGCTCTCGAGGGTCTTCGAGTACTGGACCAACATCGACGCGACGATCGGGCAGCGCATCCGTGACGGCAAGGCCGCCGCGGACGAGTCCCCGGTCGACCCGGGTGAGGTCCTCGGCGGGCAGGAGACGCACGCCGCCCAGGGCTGACGCCGGCACGACGAAGGGCGCCGCCCCCGAGATCATCGGGGGCGGCGCCCTTCGTCGTCAGGCCCGCTGCTGCCGGGCCGAGGCGTAGAGGCAGATGGTGCTCGCCATCGCGAGGTTGAGCGACTCGGCGTGCCCGTGGATCGGGACGCGCACCACCTCGTCGCAGACGCGCAGCGTCGCCTCCTCCAGGCCCCACGCCTCGTTGCCCATGACCCAGGCGTGCGGGCCCGTGAGGTCGGCGTCGTCAGTCGTGACGCTTCCCGCACCGTCGGCAGCCAGCCGCGTGATGCCGGCCTCGCCGAGCCTCGCGAGGGTCGGCTCGATGTCGAGCCCCGTGACGACGGGCAGGTGGAAGATCGACCCGGCCGTCGACCGGATGACCTTGGGCGAGGTGACGTCGACGGACGCCGCGCTGACGAGCACCGCGTCGGCGCCCGCGGCGTCGGCGCCACGGATCACGGTGCCGAGGTTGCCGGGGTCGCGCACGTGGGTGAGCAGGACGAGCAGGCGCGGACCGGCCGCGAGGACCGGCGCGAGGTCCGTGGGTGTCCACTCGACGACGGCAGCGGTGCCCTGCGGCGTGTCCGCATCGCACATCGCGGCAAGGACCTCGTCGCTCGTGCGGTGGACGAAGACACCGGCCTCGCGGGCCGGGTCGATGAAGTCCGCGTACCGCTGCGCCGCCTCGTCCGTGACGTAGAGGTCGACGATCCGCTCGGGCGCGAAGCGCACGGCCTCGCGCACCCCCTGCGGACCCTCGACGAGAATCCGACCGGTGCGTCGACGCGCAGGACGCCGGGAGAGCCCGCGCACCGACTTCACCCGCTCAGCAGCGGGATTGGTCAGTGGTGGGCGCTCCCGGCGTCCGGAGTGGTCGCTCAGGCCTCGACCTTGGCGTCGGTGGCCGCCGGCACGTTGGCCTTGGCGATCTCGACGAGCGCGGCGAAGGCCGCCTCGTCGTTGACGGCGAGCTCGGCGAGCATGCGACGGTCGACCTCGATCTCCGCGGCGCGCAGGCCCTGGATGAACCGGTTGTAGGTCATGCCGTTGGCGCGGGCGCCGGCGTTGATGCGCTGGATCCACAGGCGACGGAAGTCGCCCTTCTTGGCGCGACGGTCACGGTAGCTGTAGACCGCGCTGTGGGTGACCTGCTCCTTGGCCTTGCGGTACAGGCGGGACCGCTGGCCCCGGTAGCCGCTGGCGCGCTCGAGGACGACCCGACGCTTCTTGTGGGCGTTGACCGCCCGCTTCACGCGTGCCACGTGATGACTCCTTCAGTGTGTGGGGACAAGAGGCTCAGGTCAGCGACCGAGCAGCTTCTTGATCTTCTTCTCGTCGGCCTTGGAGACCAGGACGTCGTTCGCGAGACGACGCGCGTGCTGCGGGGTCTTCTCGTGGAACTTGTGGACGTGGTTGGCGCGCTCGCGCATGATCTTGCCCGAGCCGGTGACCCGGAATCGCTTCTTGGCACCGGAGTGCGTCTTGTTCTTCGGCATGGCGCCGATCTCCTTCTCGTTGCTTGCTGGTCTGTTGCCGGCTCAGGACTCGGCCGGGGCCTCGGCGGTCTCGGCGGGGGCCGACTCCTCCGCGGCGGCAGCCGGGGCCGCCTTCTGCTCGTCCTTCTTGCGTCGGGCCTCGGCACGCGCCTCGGACTTCCGCTTGGTCGGGGCGAGCACCATGATCATGTTGCGCCCGTCCTGCTTGGGCGCGGACTCCACGGTGCCCAGCTCCACGACGTCCTCAGCCAGGCGCTGCAGCAGCCGGAAGCCCAGCTCGGGGCGGGACTGCTCGCGACCGCGGAACATGATCGTCACCTTGACCTTGTCGCCAGCGCCGAGGAAGCGCTCGACGTGGCCCTTCTTGGTGCCGTAGTCGTGGCTGTCGATCTTCGGGCGGAGCTTGATCTCCTTGATGACCGTGTTGACCTGGTTCTTGCGGGCTTCCCGGGCCTTCATGGCGGCTTCGTACTTGTACTTGCCGAAGTCCATGAGCTTGGCGACGGGAGGCTTGGCCATGGGGGCGACCTCGACGAGGTCCAGGTCAGCCTCTGCCGCGAGTCGGAGGGCATCCTCCACCCGCACGATGCCGACCTGCTCCCCGTTGGGGCCGACCAACCGCACCTCGGGAACGCGGATTCGGTCGTTGATGCGAGGCTCGCTGATGTGCTGCTCCTTAGCTCGGTGTGTCACTCCCGCTACCGACGAAGAAAGGCTCCTCGCCGATCGCGAGGAGCCTCCACCAGAGCACGACACGGACGACGGGCTGGACACCTGCGGTGTCCGGCGACGTGCGTCGCGTCGAGACCTGAGACCCGGCAACCTGTGAGTCCGAGGACTCCGGTCGACGCGGGTGGGAAGCGAGGCTCCTCTTGCGTCACCGCCACGAGGACGGTGACCGGTCGTTGCGGACCACGATAGCAGCGGCCGGACCGGACCCGAAATCGGCTCGCGCCACGGGCCCGCTGAGGGGTGGCCGTGGGTCAGACGACGGCGAAGGAGAGGCCGTCGACCCGAGCCCGCAGCTCGCCGTCGGTGGCCAGCTGCTCCGCGACCGCGGTCACCAGGGCCTGGACCTCCTCGACCTGCAGGCCCGGCACGAGGGTCAGGCGCACCTGGAGCACACCCTGCCCATCGGGGATGCCTTCGACGAGCTCGGTCCCCGTGATCTCCGGGTGCTCGGCGCAGGCCCGCTCCACGGACTGCTCGACGAAGGGGTCCTCGTGCGCGGGCAGCCACGGACGCTGCTGCGCCAGGGCCCACACCATCGAGGCGCGGATCTCGAAGGCCTGCTCGCTCGCGCAGTCGAGCACCATGAGGTCGGCCGACTCGCTGACGGCGGCCTGCGCGGCGCGGGCCGCCTCGACCGGCACCGGTCGCACGGACGCGTCGAAGGCCGCCAGCGACTCCATCGAGGTGAAGACCGGCAGGGCGGTCCGCCCGTCGGGGTGCTCGAGGAGCAGGACGGCCATGTCGGCCTCCTTGTCGGAGGTCTGCCCGTGCTCGCCCTCCGTGGTCTCCGTGGCGACGGCGGTGACCGGCACGAGGAGCCGAGCGGCCGCGAGGTGCTCGAGCACCTCGGCCTCGCCGCCCGTCGTCAGCGCCCGCATCAGGCCTGCGTCGGCTGCGCCGTCGTCGCCCTCGAAGCCTCCGGTCGGCAGCGACCGTCCCTGCCAGGGGACGCCCGCGGAGTCGGTCGGGTCCACGCCGCTCACGGCCGTCCCGCCGCGTCGAGGGCGTCGGAGAGGGTCACGGTGCCCTTGTACAGGGCCGAGCCGATGATCGCCCCCTCGACACCGACCGGGACCAGCTCGCGCAGGGCGACGACGTCCTCGCGGGTCGTCACCCCACCGCTCGCCACGACGGCGGCATCGGTCGCCGCGCACACGTCCCGGAGCAGCTGCAGGTTGGGGCCGGCCAGCATGCCGTCCTTCGCGACGTCGGTGACGACGTAGCGGGAGCAGCCCTCCGCGTCGAGCCGCGCGAGCGTCTCCCACAGGTCGCCGCCCTCCTTGGTCCAGCCGCGGGCGGCGAGGGTCGTCCCCCGGACGTCGAGCCCCACGGCGATCCGGTCGCCGTACTCGGCGATGGCCCGGGCCGTCCACTCCGGGTCCTCGAGGGCAGCGGTGCCGAGGTTGACCCGGGTGCAGCCGGACTCGAGCGCCGCCACGAGGGAGTCCTGGTCGCGGATCCCGCCGCTCAGCTCGACCTTGAGGTCGAGCTGCCCGACGATGCCGGCGAGGAGGTCACGGTTGCTCCCTTCGCCGAAGGCCGCGTCGAGGTCGACGAGGTGGATCCACTCGGCCCCCTGCTCCTGCCAGGCCTGCGCCGCCTGCAGCGGGTCGCCGAAGTCCCAGCCGGAGTCGGCCACGCCCTGCTGCAGCTGGACCGCGCGCCCTCCCCGCACGTCGACGGCGGGCAGGAGCTCCAGGCGGGGGCTCTCGGTCGTGGTCACAGTGACATCACCCAGTTCTTCAGGAGGTGCAGTCCCGCGTCCCCGGACTTCTCGGGGTGGAACTGCGTGGCGGACAACGGGCCGTTTTCGACGGCCGCGACGAAGGGGGACCCGTGCTCGCTCCACGTGACGCGGGGCGAGGCGGCGGACAGTGCGCCGGGTGCCGTCGGCAGGTCCCAGGACCCGACGGCGTAGGAGTGGACGAAGTAGAAGCGCTCGGACTCGACCCCGGCGAAGAGCCGGGTGCCCTCGGGGGCCTGCACCGGCGACCAGCCCATGTGCGGGACGACGGGCGCGGTGAGCCGCTCGACGGTGCCGGGCCACTGGTGCAGCCCGTCCTGCTCGGGCTGGGTGCCGTGGGGCTCGGCCGAGCCGTCGAACATCACCTGCATCCCGACGCACACCCCGAGCACCGGGCGCCCGCCGGCCAGTCGTGTGTCGACGAGCGAGGGCCCGTCGACCGCCCGCAGACCGGCCATGCACGCGTGGAAGTTGCCGACACCGGGCACGAGCAGGCCGTCGGCGCCGAGCACGGCAGCGCGGTCCGCGGTCAGCTCGACCTGCGCCCCGACATGGCTGAGCGCGCGCACGGCGGAGTGGACGTTGCCGGAGCCGTGGTCCAGCACGACGACACGGGGAGAGCTCATGGGTGGACATCCTTGACGACGGACTCGAAGGCGGAGACGGACCGCGCATCGGGGCGGATCACGGGGCCGAGATCGGTGTCGGCTCCGCCGATGATGCGCGCGCCGGGCAGGCCGAGGACCGTGGTGACCTCGACCAACCACTCGGCGTGGGTCAGGTCGGTGCGACCCCACAGGGAGCGCACCTGCCTGATGGGGACCTGTCGCGCCGCGGGGTGGCTGGACAGGGTCCGGTGCAGGTCCTCCGGCGACAAGGGCGGCAGCTGGGGCCCGCGGACCACCTCTCGGTCGGCCGCGCGCAGCGCCCAGCGGATCGGGGCCCGGCCCGGTGCCCGAGCGGTCACGACCGCCGCGTCACCGATCTCGAAGAGCCCGATGGACGGCGCCATCGGCGACGGGACGTGACGCGAGGCGAGCACGGTGAGCGCGTCGTCGTAGGGCTGCGCGGCGGCACTCGTCGCCGAGGCCGTCACGACGATCGACCACGCGCTGTGCTCGACGACGTGGCACGGCACGACGCCGCGCCGCACCCACTCCACGGCCCTCGCGGACGACGCGGAGAGGAGCACCACTCCCCTGCCCGGCTGGCTCATCGCACGCTCTACAGCGCGCCCTTGGCACTCGGGATGCCGGTGACGCGCGGGTCGGGCTCGACGGCGGACCGCAGAGCTCGGGCCAGGGCCTTGAACTGTGCCTCGACGACGTGGTGCGGGTCGCGGCCGGCGAGCACGCGCACGTGCAGCGCGATGCCGGCGTTGTACGCGAAGGACTCCATGACGTGCCGGGTCAGCGAGCCGACGAAGTTGCCGCCGATGATGACGTGCTCCTGGCCGGCCGGCTCACCGGTGTGCACGACGTAGGGGCGCCCGGCGACGTCGACGACGGCGTGGACGAGGGCCTCGTCGAGGGGGACGGTGGCGTCGCCGAAGCGGCTGATGCCCCGCTTGTCGCCGAGGGCCTCGCGCACGGCCTGCCCGAGCACGATGGCCACGTCCTCGACGGTGTGGTGGGCGTCGACGTCGACGTCGCCCTCGGCCCGCACCGTGAGGTCGATGAGGCTGTGCTTGGCGAGCGACAGCAGCATGTGGTCGTAGAAGCGCACGCCGGTGGAGACCTCACCGACGCCGGTGCCGTCGAGGTCGACGGTCACCTCGACCCGGCTCTCGGAGGTGCCGCGCGTGACCGTCGCGGTGCGGTGGGTGGTGGTGCTCACGGGGTCTCCTTGCTCAGGGCGTGGGTGGGGACGATCTGCGCCATGGCCTCGAGGAACCGGCCGGTCTCCTCGGGGGTCCCGGCGGTGACCCGCAGGTGGTGCGGGATGCCGACGTCGCGGACGAGGACGCCCCGGTCGAGCAGAGCCTGCCACGTGGCCGCCGCGTCGGCGAGACCGCCGAAGAGGACGAAGTTGGCATCGCTCGGCACCGGCGACAGCCCGAGAGCGGAGAGCTCGGTGACGAGCCGGTCGCGCTGCCGCTTGATCGCGTCGACCGTCTCGAGCAGCCGATCGGCGTGCTCGAGCGAGACCCTCGCGATCGTCTGCGTCGGCGACGACAGGTGGTAGGGCAGCCGGACGAGACGCAGGGCGTCGACGACCTGCGGGTCGGCGGCGAGGTACCCCAGTCGCCCCCCGGCGAGGGCGAAGGCCTTGCTCATCGTGCGGGTCACGACGAGGCGCGGGTGCCGGTCGAGCAGGGTGAGCGCGCTCGGCGTCCCCGGCCGGGCGAACTCGGCGTAGGCCTCGTCGACGACGACGACGGCCCGCGGAGCGGCCTCAAGCATCGCCTCGACGACCTCGAAGGGCAGGGCCGTGCCGGTGGGGTTGTTGGGCGAGCACAGGAAGACGAGGTGGGGATCGGTTGCCGTGGCCTGCTCGACGGCAGAGTCGACGGTCAGGTCGAAGGTGCCCGCGTCGCGCTGCCCGTCGACCCACGTCGTCCCGAGCGTCTCGCTGATGATCGGGTGCATCGAGTACGCCGGGGTGAAGCCGAGGGCGGTCCGCCCGGGGCCGCCGAAGGCCTGGACGAGGTGCGAGAGGACTTCGTTGGACCCGTTGCCGGCCCACACCTGCTCCGGGCGAAGGGAGACCCCGCTGCGGTCCTCGAGGTAGGTGACCAGCGCCTTGCGCAGGTCGGTGAACTCCCGGTCGGGGTAGCGGTTGAGCCCACCGAGCTGCTCCGCGAGCTCGGCGACGACGGCCGAGACGACCTCGTCGGGGACGGGGTAGGAGGACTCGTTGGTGTTCAGCTGCACGGCGACGTCCAGCTGGGGGGCGCCGTAGGGGCTGCGGCCACGCAGCTCCGGGCGCAGCAGCTGCTCGATCTCGCTCATCGGGTCACCTCGCCGACCCGGGCGGTGACGGCCTCGCCGTGCGCGGGCAGGTCCTCGGCCTCGGACAGGGCGAGCACGTGCGGTGCCACCTCGGCCAGGGCGTCGGCCGAATACTCGATGACGTGGATGCCGCGGAGGAAGGACTGGACGGACAGGCCGCTGCTGTGCGCGGCGCTGCCGCCCGTGGGCAGCACGTGGTTGGACCCGGCGACGTAGTCACCCAGGCTCACCGGCGAGTGCGGCCCGACGAAGATCGCCCCGGCACTGCGCACCCGGGCAGCGACGGCGGACGCGTCGGCGGTGATGACCTCGAGGTGCTCGGCCGCGTAGGCGTCGACGACCCGCAGACCGGCGTCGAGGTCGTCGACGAGGACGATCGCGGACTGCCGCCCACCGAGGGCCTCGGCGACCCGCTCGCTGTGCTTGGTGGCGGCGGCACGGCGCTCGACGGCCACGCGCACGGCGTCGGCGAGGTCGGTGGAGTCGGTGACGAGCACCGACCCGGCGAGCGGGTCGTGCTCGGCCTGGCTGATGAGGTCGGCGGCGACGTACTCGGGGTCCGCGCTCGCGTCGGCGAGGACCGCGATCTCGGTCGGGCCGGCCTCCGCGTCGATGCCGATGAGCCCCTTGAGCAACCGCTTGGCAGCGGCGACGTAGATGTTGCCCGGACCGGTGACGAGGCTGACCGGTGCGCAGGCGACGGTCTCGCCGGACGACGTGTCCTCGAAGCCGTGGGCGAAGCCGGCGACCGCCTGGGCGCCGCCCATGGCCCACACCTCGTCGACGCCGAGCAGGGCGCAGGCGGCGAGGATCGTCGGGTGCGGGTAGCCGGCGAGGTCACCGACGTTGTCCCGCTGCGGCGGGCTGGCGACGGCGATCGAGCCGACGCCGGCGAGCTGGGCGGGCACGACGTTCATGACGACCGAGCTCGGGTACACCGCGCGTCCGCCGGGCACGTAGAGCCCGACGCGCTCGACCGGCACCCAGCGCTCGGTGACGGTGCCCCCGGGGTGCAGCCGGGTCGTCGTGTCGACGCGCCGCTGGTCGGCGTGCACGGCCCGCGCGCGCTCGATCGAGATCTCGAGTGCGGCGCGGACACCGTCGTCGAGGGTGTCGAGAGCGGCCTCGAGCACGTGCGGCGGGACGCGCAGGGAGGTCGGTCGCACCCCGTCGAAGCGCTCGGCGTACTCGTAGAGGGCCTGGGCCCCGCGGTCGTGCACGTCGTCGCAGATCGGCCGGACGGCATCGAGGGCGGCCTCGACGTCGTACTCCGCACGGGGCAGGGCGGCGCGCAGCTCCCGGGCCCCGAGGGGTCGCGAGCGCAGATCGATCGTGGCGAGCATGGCCCCCAGTCTAGGTTCGCTGCCGGCGCTGCCTGACCGGCGTCTCACCGCTGCTGCTCGTCCTCGCCGTAGAAGATGCGGTCGACGACCTGACGGGCGCGTCGCGCCGTGCGGCGGTAGGACTCGGCGAGCGCGAGGCCGGACTGCGGCTCCATCCCGACAATCCGGCCGACCCCGTCGGCCTCGCGCAGGTTGGACGGCACCGAGTCGACCGGGCGGCCGCGGAAGAGCATGCCGGCATTGCGCAGCAGCGAGGCCATCGACCAGGCCTCCCGCAGGACGGTCGCGTCGTGGCCGTCCACGAGGCCGAGGTCGACGGCGGCGGCGAGCGCCGGCAGGGTCCGCGTGGTGCGCAGGCCCTCGTGCTCGTGGGCGTGCTCCATCTGCAGCAGCTGGATGGTCCACTCGACGTCGGAGAGACCACCCATGCCGAGCTTGAAGTGCGCCTTGCGGTCGGCCCCCCGCGGGAGTCGCTCGGCCTCCATCCGTGCCTTGAGTCGGCGGACCTCACGGACCTGCCGCGCGTCGAGCCCCTGGGGCGACCACCGCAGGGGGTCGATGAGCTGCGTGAAGCGCTCACCGAGACCCGGGTCACCGGCCACCGGCCGGGCGCGCAACAGGGCCTGCGCCTCCCACGTCTCGGACCAGCGCTCGTAGTAGCTGGCGTAGGAGGCCAGCGACCGCACCAGGGGGCCGCTCTTGCCCTCCGGCCGCAGGTCGGCGTCGAGACCGAGCGGCGGGTCGGACCCCGCAGCGCCGATGAGTCGACGCAGCTCGGTGACGACGGCCAGGGCCGCCTCCTGGGCCGCCTGGTCGTCGGCGCCGGGACGCGGGTCGTGGACGTAGAGGACGTCGGCGTCGGAGGAGTAGCCGACCTCGCGACCACCCAGCCGGCCCATGCCGACGATGAGCAGGTCGGTGCCGAGGTCCGCGCCCCGCTCGGCCTCGACCTTGTGCACGACGACCTCGAGTGCGGCCTGGATCGTCGCCTCGGAGACATCGGTGAGCGCCTCCCCCACCTCGTCGAGCGTCAGCCGGTCCTGCAGGTCGGCGACGCCGACGCGGAAGATCTCGGCCCGGCGGATCGCCCGGATCGCGGCGACGGCGGCCTCGGGGTCCTCTCGGCGACCGGCTGCCGACCGCATCCGGCGCAGCAGCTCGTCGCGGGTGCGCGGGCGCAGCCCGTCGGCCTCACCGAGGTACTGGACCGCCTCCGGGCTCGCGAGCAACAGATCCCCGGCGAAGCGGCTCGCGCCGAGGGTGTGCGCGAGGATCTGGGCTGCCTCGCCCTCGTCGCGCAGCAGGCGCAGGTACCAGTGGGTGGTGCCGAGCTCCTCGCTGACCTTGCGGAAGGCGAGCAGCCCGGCGTCCGGGTCGGCCATCTCGGCAAACCACTCGAGCATGACGGGGAGCAGCTGCCGCTGGATCGACGCCGCACGGCTCATCCCTTCGGTGAGCACCTCCAGGTGGCGCAGCGCTCCGGCCGGGTCTCGGTAGCCGAGGGCACTCAGGCGCTCGCGGGCCGCGTCGGGACTGAGCGAGGCCTCGTCGGGGCTCAGGCGGGCGACGGCCGACAGCAGGGGCCGGTAGAAGAGGCGCTGGTGCAGCCGACGCACCTCGCGTGAGTGCCCGGTGCGCAGCGCGACGACCTCGTGGGCGGGCTGGTCCCAGAGCCGCATGGCCCGGCCGAGCCGCCGCAGGTCGTCGTCGGAGGTCGGCATGAGGTGGGTGCGCCGCAACCGGTGCAGCTGGATGCGGTGCTCGAGCGTGCGCAGCACCCGGTAGGCCTCGCCGAGGACGGCGGCATCGGCCCGACCGATGTACCCACCCCTGGACAGGGCGGCCAGTGCGTCGAGGGTGGTGCCGGAGTGGAGGGTCTCGTCGGTACGCCCGTGGACGAGCTGCAGCAGCTGCACGGAGAACTCGACGTCTCGCAGCCCGCCCGGCCCGAGCTTGAGCTGGCGGGCGGCCTCAGCACTGGGGATGTGCTCCTCGACCCGGCGCCGCATGGCCTGGACGTCGTCGACGAAGTCCTCGCGGGAGGCGGCCTCCCACACGAGGGGCCGCACCGCCTCGAGGTACTCGGCACCGAGGGTGGCGTCGCCGGCGAGGTGACGCGCCTTGAGCAGCGCCTGGAACTCCCAGGTCTTGGCCCACCGCTCGTAGTAGGCACGGTGGCTGGCGACCGTCCGCACGAGCGGGCCCTGCTTGCCCTCGGGGCGCAGCGCGGCGTCGACGGGCCACAGGCTGCCGTGCGACGTCGCGTCGGCACAGGCGTGCATCATGCGGCTGGCGACGCGGGTCGCGACCTCGAGTGCCGCGGCCTCGTCGACCCCGTCGACGGGCTCGGCGACGAAGATGACGTCGACGTCGGAGATGTAGTTGAGCTCGCGGCCGCCGGCCTTGCCCATGCCGATGACGGCGAAGCGGCAGGACTGCCCCTCCTCCCCCAGCTCGTCGATGGCGATGCGCACCGCGCCTTCGAGCGCCGACCCGGCCAGGTCGGCGAGCGCGCGGGCGATGTCCGGCAGGTCGGCGACGGCGTCGTCGGAGGTGACGTCACGCGCGACGATGCCGAGCAGCTGGCGCCGGTAGCCCACCCGCAGCGCGTCCTGCGGCTCGAGGTCACCGTGGTCGGCGATCTCGGCGAGCAGGGCCTCGGTTCGCTCCTCCGGCGTCATCTCGACCGCGTCGACCGCGTCGCGCCACTGGTCCGGGTGCGCCACGAGGTGGTCGACGAGCGCCGAGGAGATGCCGAGCACGCCGATGAGCCGGTCCCGGGCCGCCGCGTCGCCGGTGAGGGCTCGCACGAGTGCCTCGTCGTCGCTGGCCTCGAGCACCCGGACGAGACCGAGCAGCGCCTGGTCGGGGTCGGCCGCCCGGGCGATCGCGCGCAGGAGCGGCTCGTGGTGCTGACCGAGCGGCTCGAGAGCCGCGTCGGCGAGGAGGGCCTCGGCGCGACGCGTGTCGCTGAAGCCGCGCCGGGCCAGGGTGGGGACGGGCCGGGAGGGTGGGGTCACGCTGTCCTCACAGGCGCGGCAGCAGCCGCTCGAGCTCGAAGGGGGTCACCTGGTTGCGGTAGTCCGCCCACTCCTGCTGCTTGTTGCGCAGGAAGAAGTCGAAGACGTGCTCACCGAGCGTCTCGGCGACCAGCTCGCTCTCCTCCATGGCCTCGATCGCCTCGATGAGGCTGGAGGGCAACGGCTTGATGCCCATGGCCCGGCGCTCGCGGTCGGTGAGGCCCCACACGTCGTCCTCGGTCTCGGGGGGCAGCTCGTAACCCTCCTCGATGCCCTTGAGCCCGGCGGCGAGCATGACGGCGAAGGCCAGGTAGGGATTGCACGCGGCGTCGAGGCTGCGCAGCTCGACCCGGCTGGAGTTGCCCTTGTTGGGCTTGTACATCGGTACGCGGACCATCGCCGAGCGGTTGTTGTGACCCCACGTCAGGTGCGCGGGTGCCTCGCCACCGCCCCACAGCCGCTTGTAGCTGTTGACCCACTGGTTGGTGACGGCCGCGTACTCGCGCCCGTGGTGCAGGAGGCCGGCGATGAACTGCCGCCCGACCTTGCTCAGCTGGTACGGGGCGCCCGGCTCGTAGAAGGCATTGGTGTCACCCTCGAAGAGCGACATGTGGGTGTGCATCCCGCTGCCCGGGTACTCGGCGAAGACCTTCGGCATGAAGGTGGCGTACACCCCCTGCTCGAGGGCGACCTCCTTGATGACCGTCCGGAAGGTCATGATGTTGTCCGCCGTCGACAGGGCGTCGGCGTAGCGCAGGTCGATCTCGTTCTGCCCCGGAGCCCCCTCGTGGTGGCTGAACTCCACGGAGATGCCGACCGACTCGAGCATGGTGATGGCTGCCCGACGGAAGTCGTGGGCCTCCCCCTTCGGCACGTGGTCGAAGTACCCGCCGTCGTCGACGGGGACCGGACGCTCACCGGGGGTCGTGCCCTGCTTGAGCAGGAAGAACTCGATCTCGGGGTGGGTGTAGAAGCTGAAGCCCATGTCCGCCGCCTTGTCGAGCGTGCGGCGCAGGACGTAGCGGGCATCGGCCAGTGCGGGGCTGCCGTCGGGCAGCTGGATGTCGCAGAACATCCGGGCGGTGCCCGGGTGCTCGCCCCGCCACGGCAGGACCTGGAAGGTCGAGGGGTCGGGGCGCGCCAGCATGTCCGCCTCGTAGACCCGGGTGAACCCCTCGATCGCCGAGCCGTCGAAGCCGATGCCCTCGGTGAAGGCACCCTCGAGCTCGGCCGGGGCGATGGCCACGGACTTCAACGTCCCGAGCACATCGGTGAACCACAACCGGACGAACCGGATGTCGCGCTCCTCGATGGTGCGGAGGACGAACTCCTGCTGACGATCCATGTGCCCATCCTGCCCTAGCCGGAGGGGTCGCAACGCAACGGACACCGGGCCCGCTCCGTCCGGTGGACGGGGCGGGCCCGGTGTCGGGTGCCGTGCTCAGGTGGGTGCGATCAGCGCCCGGCCTCGATGCGCAGCTTCATCTCGTCCTTCTTCTCCTTGAGGACGGTGATCTTCGTGCCGGACCCGGCGACCTTCGTCGAGCTCCACGGGTTCTCCGCCGACCAGTAGCGGTCGGGGTCGGAGTCGTCGAAGGTGCGGATGCCCTTGCTCGACGGGACCGTCTGCGGGATGCCCGCGTTGTGGAAGGTCACCTCGTCGGTGCGCTGGGTGCCGAAGGTGGCGTCGAAGGGCTGACGGCGGTTGCCGAGCAGCTTGCCGTTGGAGAACTTCACCGGCGCCGGACGGGCGTCCACGGGCAGGACCTGGCCGTAGCCGGGGTGCGTGCTCGTGTTGTTGTCCGAGTAGGCGTTGTTGATGTACCAGACGAGCAGGCCGTCCTGGTACGGGAAGCGCTCGACCCAGTCGGGACGCTCGGGGTCACCGAAGTTGTACGGGCCGGTCTTGAGGTTCTCGTCGTAGCCCGAGTACACGCGGTTCTCGGCGAGGTAGTAGCTCTGGACCTTTTCGGAGGTCGAGCCCGACATCCGGGTGAAGCCGTCGGCGGTCCAGCCGTTGTCGCCGGACTCGACGTCGTCGGTGAGGACCGCGGTGCCGTCGACGGTGATCGTGATGTCGTCGATGAAGGCACCGGCCATGGAGACACCGCCGTCGGACTGGTAGCGCCAGCGGAACTGGACCTTCTGGCCCGCATAGGCGCTCAGGTCGGTCGTGACCTCGCCCCAGGTGAGGTCACCGCCGTCGGTGGCAGCCAGCTCCTCCCACGTCGACCCACCGTCGGTGCTGACCTCCGTGTACAGGAAGTCGTAGCCGGCCTCGATCTCGGTGGCCAGCTGGGCGGAGACGGACGCAGAGCTCGCCCCGGTGAGGTCGATTTCACGGGTCAGCGTGTTGTTGAGGTCGTCCGCGGAGCCGGACCACCACTCGAACTCACCCGAGTGCGGCGTGTTGTAGTCGGTCGTCACCGTCTCCTCGGGCAGGAGGACGGCGGCAGCCTGCGGCAGGGCCTTGTGGTCACGGTCGGCGGGACCGAGGTCGAGGTTGACCTTCTGGCCCTGCTTGACCGTCTCGACGTCGAGCCAGCCCAGCTGGAGCTTTTCCCAGGCACCCATGTAGCCCGGGCTGGAGCCGATGTCCTCGGTGCCGTCGTTGAGCCACGAGCCGCCGGACATCAGGGTCCAGAAGCCGGTGCCGTTGTCACCGCCGGCGGTGTCGTAGAGGTCCGGCAGACCGAGGTCGTGACCGAACTCGTGGGTGAAGACACCCAGGCCACCGTTCTCCGGCTCGGTCGTGTAGTCACCGATCCAGATGCCGGAGTCGCCGAGCGGCACGCCACCGAGCTTGTTCTGCGCCGGCCCGTCCTTGCCCATGTTGTTGGAGAAGGCGTACCACCGGTGGCTCCAGATGGCGTCCTCGCCCTGCTCGCCGCCGCCGGCCTCCTCCCCTTCGCCGGCGTGGATCGCCTGGAAGTGGTCGATGTAGCCGTCGGGCTCGTTGAAGTCGCCGTCACCGTCGAAGTCGTAGCGGTCCCAGACGTCGAACTGGGCGAGGTACTCCTTGATCTCGGCCTCGCTCTTGCCCTGCGCGACCTGGTCCTCGTACCAGGCGGTCGCGGTGTCCGCGATGTAGTTCCAGTAGCCCTCGGCCTCGGACGTGCCGTCGCCCGCGACCGGGTTGTGGCCGTAGCGAGCCTCGTTGTAGGGGACGGTCACCCAGTCGCTGACGTCACCCTTGGTGAGGAAGCGGCCCTGGGACTGCTTGAGGTAGAAGTCACGGAAGGACTGCTGGTCCTTCTTCTTCCCCTTCCCCTTGCCCTTGCCCTTGCCCTTGTCCGCGTCATCGGCACCGAACATCAGCTCGGTGTAGTGGTCGCGGCTGAAGTCCTCGTCCCAGATCGTCGAGTTGTTGACCGAGCGGTCCGGCTCGGGGATCTCGTTGTGCACCGGGCCGGCCTCGCCGCCCTGGGCAGGCTTGGTCTTGTCGCCGAAGTCGGTGAGGATCGTGAAGATGCTCGCCTCGCGGTCGACGTCGTACTGGACGTACTTGGTGCGCGGCTTGCCCTTCCCCTTGCCCTTCCCCTTGCCCGCAGACGTCTTGTCCTGGTGGCCCTTGGCCTTGGCGTGGGTCTCGGCGGCATCGTCGCTGGTGATCTCGATGACCTGCGTGCCGTTCTTGGTGACGACGCGGGCTTCGCCGCGCATCAGCTTGTCGACGGCGTCCTCGCGCAGCTCGCGCTGGGCGTCACCCAGAGGGTTGGGCAGGTCGTCGTGCCGGGCCGTCGAAGCGGCCTTGTCCTCGGGGGGCATCGCAGCGCTCGTCCCCGCGGTCGCCGACATCGGCGCGAGGGTCAGGACGAGGGCGGAAGCCGCGAGGCCGGACACGACATGGGTGTGGCGTCTCTTCACGGGTCCTCCAAAAAATGTTGTGGCTCGTGCCACAGGGGTGAGCGCACTCAACCAAGATTTGCCGGCGACCGGGAGACAACACAGGATTTCCTGAAGGAATCCTTACTCTTCGGGGTGACCCCGTGCGGGTTTTCCCTCTATCCACCACTCGTGGCTTGCCCCAGGGCCCCTCCCCCTACGCTGGACCCATGACCACCCCTGCGCCCGACGCCACCCCCACCGACGGCTCCGCGCCGGAGGGCACCGCCCCCTACGGCAACGGCCCCGCCGCGGCGGCTGCCCCGCCCAAGCGGGTGCGCATCCCCCACCTGCAGGCGATGAAGGAGCGGGGCGAGCGCTGGGCGATGCTCACCGCCTACGACATGTATGCCGCGCAGGTCTTCGACGGCGCCGGGATCCCGGTGCTCCTCGTCGGCGACTCCGCCGGCAACAACGTCTACGGCTACGAGACCACCGTCCCCGTGACCCTCGACGAGATGATCCCGCTGACCCGGGCCGTCGCCGGCGCCGCGGCGAGCGCACTCGTCGTGGCCGACCTCCCCTTCGGCACCTACCAGGCCTCTCCCGAGCAGGGCTACCTCTCCGCGGCCCGCCTGATGAAGGAGGGCCTGGCGCACGCCGTCAAGCTCGAGGGCGGCGCCGAGATGGCCCCGACCATCGAGCGGATGACGCAGGGGGGCATCCCCGTCATGGCACACATCGGCTTCACCCCGCAGAGCGAGCACACCCTCGGCGGCTACCGCGTCCAGGGGCGCGGCGAGGCCGCCGCGAAGCTGCTCGAGGACGCCCGCGCAGTCCAGGCGGCCGGCGCCTTCGCCGTCGTCATGGAGATGGTGCCGGCCGCGTCCGCCGCCGAGGTCACCCGCGAGCTGCGCATCCCGACCATCGGCATCGGTGCCGGTCCGGACTGCGACGCCCAGGTCCTCGTCTGGCAGGACATGGCCGGCCTGCGCACCGGCCGGGCACCGCGCTTCGTCAAGCGGTACGCCGACCTGAGCACCGTCCTCGGTGACGCGGCCCGGGCCTACGCCGCCGACGTCGCGGCTGGCACCTTCCCTGCCGCCGAGCACTCCTTCGAGAGCTGACGATGTCGCCTGCCGCCGAGCTCCCCGAGATCCGCACCCGGTGGTCGGAGGTGTCCGGGGGCATCGACGCCGCGCACGCGTACCAGCAGCGCTTCGACGCGCTCGCCGAGCAGGGGGTCGACCTCGACGGCGAGGCGCGCTTCGTCCACGCCCTCCACGAGGCACCGGCCCGCATCCTCGACGCGGGGTGCGGCACCGGCCGGGTCGCCTCGACGCTCACCGCCCTCGGGCACGACGTCGTCGGGGTCGACGCCGACGGCGCGATGATCGAGGTGGCCCGCGAGCGCGACGACACCACCCGCTTCGTCCACGCCGACCTGGCGACGCTCACGCTCACCGGTCAGGCCTTCGACGTGATCGTCCTCGCCGGCAACGTCGTGCCCTTCCTCGCCGACGGCACGCTCGTCGACGTACTGCGCCGGCTCCGGGCCCACCTGACGACCGACGGCCGCCTCGTCTGCGGCTGGGCCCTGCCGGGCCACCAGCCGCCCGGCGCTGCCGCGGTCGACGCCGACGACGTCGACCGCGCGGCCTTCGCTGCCGACCTCTCGCTCGTCGTCAGGTACTCCTCGTGGGACCGGGACCCGTGGCCCGGTGACGGCAGCTGGGCCCTCACGGTCCACCGGCCCCGGTGAGCAGGGAGGATCAGGCCTGCGCGTCGCCGGTCTCCCACTCCTTGTCCTTGCGGTCCTGCTCGTCCCAGGCCTCCGTCTTCGCCCGTGCCGTGGCGAGCGCGCCGGCCGCCTCCGCCTCGGTCTCGTAGGGACCCATGACGTCCGCGCCCTGGGAGCGGTTGTCGTCGCTCTCGACCTGACCGGACTCGATGTTGAACCAGTACGCCATCGTCGTGCCGTCCTTCCTCGCGGACCTCGTCCGCAGCCCGGGGCGCGTGGGCCGCGCCCTCGTTGCCTAGACTCCACCGCATGCCCGCCCCCGTCGCAACCGTGACACCCGGTCAGGTCTCCCCCCGCCGCGAGGTGCCCGGCCGGATCGCCCACCCCGAGTACGTCGGCAAGGAGGCTCCCACCCCCTTCGCCGGGTCCGAGGTCAAGGACGCCGAGACCATCGAGGCGATGCGGCACGCCTGCCGCATCGCGGCCCGCGCACTCGCCGCCGCCGGCTCCGCGGTGGCCCCCGGGGTGACGACCGACGAGATCGACCGCATCGGCCACGAGTACCTGCTCGACCACGGCGCCTACCCCTCGACCCTCGGCTACCGCGGCTTCCCGAAGTCGCTGTGCACCTCGGTCAACGAGGTGGTCTGCCACGGCATCCCCGACGACCGCCCCCTCGAGGAGGGCGACCTCGTCAACATCGACATCACCGCCTACGTCGGCGGGGTGCACGGGGACACCAACGCGACCTTCTTCGCCGGCGAGCCCGACGAGGAGTCGCGGCTGCTCGCCGAGCGCACCCACGAGGCCATGCTCCGCGGGATCACGGCGGCCCTGCCCGGCCGCCAGATCAACATCATCGGCCGGGTCATCGAAAAGTACGCGGCGCGCTTCGGCTACGGCGTCGTGCGCGACTTCACCGGTCACGGCATCGGGACGAGCTTCCACTCGGGCCTGGTCGTCCCCCACTACGACGCGGCCCCGCAGTACGACACGGTCATCGAGCCGGGCATGACCTTCACGATCGAGCCCATGCTCAACCTCGGGACCCCGCAGTGGGACCTCTGGGACGACGGCTGGACCGCCGTGACGCGGGACCGCCGCCGGTCGGCGCAGTTCGAGCACACCATCCTCATCACCGATGAGGGCAACGAGATCCTCACGCTCCCCTGACAGGAGACCCACGATGAGCAAGCAGCACGACGCCCTCGGGATCGACATCGGAGGCTCCGGCATCAAGGGGGCACCCGTCGACCTCGACAAGGGGTCCTTCGCGGAGGACCGCCTGCGCATCGCCACCCCCGACCAGGCCACGCCCGACGCGGTCTGCGAGGTCGTCGAGCAGGTCGTCGACCACTTCGGGGTGAAGAAGGGCGTCCCCGTCGGCATCACCGTGCCCGCGGTCGTCACCCACGGCGTCGTGCAGACCGCCGCCAACATCGACTCCTCCTGGATCGGGGTCGATGCCCGCGAGCTCTTCGGCGACCGGCTGGGCCGGGACGTGCACGTCGTCAACGACGCGGACGCAGCCGGCGTGGCCGAGCGCTACTACGGCGCAGCGAAGCGGCAGGACGGCGTCGTCGTCCTCACCACCCTCGGCACCGGCATCGGCACGGCCCTGCTCGTCGACGGCCACCTCGTGCCCAACACCGAGCTCGGCCACATCGAGATCGAGGGCCACGACGCCGAGACCCGCGCCGCCGACTCCGTCCGCGAGCGCGAGGGCCTGGACCTCGAGGAGTGGGCCGCTCGCCTGCAGGTCTACTACTCCCGACTCGAGGCCCTCCTGTGGCCCGACCTCTTCGTCGTCGGTGGTGGCATCAGCAAGAAGGCCGACACCTTCCTGCCGCTGCTCGACCTGCGCACCCCGGTCGTCGCGGCCAAGCTGAAGAACAAGGCGGGCATCATCGGCGCAGCGCGCCTGGCGGCCAAGGGCAACTGACCTCCCCTTCGTCCCGGATCGGCGCGCTCCCCGCCGTCGCGGGTGGCCATGCGGCAGGGTAGGGCGCATGACGAGAGCGTCGGAGGGAGCCTCGGCGGCCACGAGCCGTCCGTCGACGCTGCCCGACGCCGTCGGCACCGGGCTGGCCTCCGTCGTCGGCGCCGGCATCTTCGTCGCCCTCGCTCCCGCCGCCATGGCGGCCGGCGACCAGCTCCTCCCGGCCGTGCTGCTCGCCGCGGCCGTCGTCGCGCTCAACGCGGCCTCCGCGGCCCGACTGGCCGTCTCGAGCCGGGCACCGCTCGGCACCCACGTCCACGGCCGGGACCGACTGGGGGTCGCGTGGGGTCACCTGTCCGGATGGGCCTTCGTCGTCGGCGCGGTCTCGGCCGCGGCGGCGCTGGCGCTCACCCTGGGCATGCACCTGCTGCCCGGGTTCCCCAAGGTCGTCGCCGTGGCCGCCGTGCTCGGCGCGCTCGGGCTGCACCTGCAGGGCATCACCCGCTCGACCCGCGGCGAAGGTGTCCTCGCGGCGCTGGCGGTCGTCGTGCTGCTCGTCTTCGTCGTGAGCCTGCTCGCCACGCCACCGGTCCTCGCCGACGGCCGACCCAGCGCGCCCGAGGGGTCGGGCGGCGTCACGGGTGTCGTCCAGGCAGCGGGCTTCGTCGTCTTCGCGCTTACCGGTTCGGTGCGTCTGCTCAACCAGCGCACCCGGGGTGGAGCGCTGGACCGCACGGTGCCCCGGGCCCTGACGGTCTCGCTCGGCATCGTCATCACGACCACCCTGCTCGTGGCCTTCGGCCTCTCCCGCACCCTCGGCACGGGCTGGGTCGCCGCGCGTCAGCTCCCGGTCGTCGCGGCCGCCGAGATCTCCGCCTGGCCGTGGCTCGGCCCGGTGCTGCAGGTCGCCGCGGTCCTCACCGCCGGCGGGGTGCTCCTCGGGCTCGTCCTCACGACGTCGGGCACCGTCGCGGCCATGGCACGTGACCGTCACCTGCCCGTGGCCCTGGCCGTCCGCGAGGGACCGCACCTGCTGCCACGACGCGCTCTCGTCGTCGTCGCGGCCTTCGTCGTCGTCTCGATCGTGCTCGTCGACGTCCGCCAGGCGATGGCCTTCGCCTCCTTCTGCGTGCTCGTGCACTTCGCCCTGCTGCACGCGAGCGCGTGGACGCTCGACCCGCGGTGGTCGCGCCGGGTGGTCCCTGCCCTCGGTCTCGTCGGGTGTCTCGGCGTCGCCGCGCTGCTGCCGTGGCAGAGCGTCGTCGCGGGAGTGCTCGTGCTGCTGCTCGGGGCCGTCATCGGATGGGTCAGGCACGCCACCCGGGAGTGAGCCCCGACGAAGGGGGCGGGATGAGTCGGCCTGTAAGCCGGGTTCTGTCCCCCGACGCGGTTGCCCGTGCCGGGGTGACGGCCATCCATCTCGGGTCGCCGTTGCCGACGACCTCCAGCGTCCTACCCGTGTGCTCGGGCGGGCAGCCCTCGGACGCACACTGTCTGGACTTGCTCCGGGTGGGGTTTACCGAGCCGATCCGGTCACCCGGATCGCTGGTGGTCTCTTGCACCACCGTTTCACCCTTACCGCGACGACCGAGGTCGCCGTGGCGGTCTGCTTTCTGTGGCACTGTCCCGCGGGTCACCCCGGGTGGCTGTTGGCCACCACCCTGCCCTGTGGAGCCCGGACTTTCCTCGACACCGCCGAAGCGGTGACGCAGCCGTCCGGCCGACTCATCCGCCGAGCAGTCTACGGGGCGCCGCAGGTCAGCCCAGCCACCCCGCACCCTCGGCGACGAGGACCAGCCCGAAGATCGCGAAGGCGGCGGCCGCTCCGTACTGGATGACCTTCTCGGGCAGCTTGCGCCCGAGCAGGGCGCCGACCCCGATGGCGAGCGCGTCGGCAGCGACCATGCCCACGGTCGAGCCGATCCAGGTGCCGAGCCAGTCCTCCCGGACCGCGAGGGTGATCGTCGCGAGCATCGTCTTGTCGCCGAGCTCGGCGAGGAAGAAGGCCAGGCCGACAGCCAGCAGCGCCGACCCCTTCGCCTTGCGCGCCTTCTGCGCCTCCTCGTCGGTCAGCTCGTCGCCGCGCAGGGTCCACGCGGCGAAGCCGAGGAAGGCGATACCGGCCGCGATGGCGATCGGCCCCTGGTAGCGCTCGAAGCTCGCGCCGATGAAGTAGCCGATGCCGACGGAGGCCAGGTGCACGATCGCCGTCGCGGCGGTGATGCCGAGGATGACGTCGCGTGCGCGGTAGCGGGTGGCGAAGGTCATCGCCATGAGCTGGCTCTTGTCGCCGAGCTCGGCGACGAAGATGACCACGGTGCTGAGCACCAGTGCAGAGAACATGAAAAAAACTCCTCGTCCGCCCGGACGAGGAGTCGTGGTGCGACGAGCCTCGACCGGGATCGTCACATGACAAACCGGTCGAAAGTCTCGTCCGCCAGCAGTGCTGGCCCGATGCGCCGGAGCCGGGGCCGAGGCCTCAGGCTCAGTGTGTCGACACACCTGTTGGGGACTACTCCCTTTCGCTGCCGCCACCCTACCCGATCCCGGCATCGCGCCGGCGCACGGTCGGGGTGGCGGTCAGGCCACCTCGAAGTCGACCCGTCCCTCGTCGAGCGAGACGCCGGTCAGGCGCACGGTGACCTCGGCGCCGAGCTCGGCTGCTCCCTTCGCCCGCGCCAGCACCGGCGGGTCGACGAGCTGCACCTCGAGGGCACCCCCGTCGTCCTTGCCCTCGGGCACGTCCACGACGACGGCCGCAAACTCCTCGCCCACCCGGTCGGCGAGGGAGGCGGCCTCGACGGCGTCGGTCGTCGCCCGCTCCACCCCCCCAGCGCGACGGTCGGAGGTCTCCATGAGCTCGGGCAGCGACGGCAGCGCTTCGCGGACCCAGGCCGGCACCTCGGTCCCGGCACTCACCGCCGCGCACAGCGCCAGACCGAAGCGGTCGACCAGACGGCGCAGCGGCGCCGTCACGTGGGCGTAGGGCGCGGCGATGGCGGCCTGCTCGACGAGCTCGGGCAGCTCCCCGTCGAAGGCGGTGTAGCCGGCCCCGCGGAAGAGGACCGTCGACTCGTGGATCAGCGCGAGGTGCTTGGGGTCGGTGCCGTCCAGGGAGCGCAGGAAGGTGCCGTGGTCGGTCCCCTCCGCCCACTCAACGCCGAGGGCGCGGGCCACCCGGCGCAGCTGACCGACGGCGCGCTCGTCGGGCTCGGGCATCGTGCGCAGGATGCCGACCTTGGCCTCGAGCATCATCTCGGCGGCGACGATGCCGGTGAGGAGCGAGATCTGGGCATTCCAGTCCTCGGCCGGCACGAGCGGGCGCAGGTGCAGGCGGAAGCCGCCCTCGACCTCCTCGACCTGCTGGTCGGGCATCGGGAGGTAGGCCCCACCGCGCTCCTGCTCGAGCGCGATGCGCTTGTCCCCGATCTCCCGGAGCAGCAGCAGCCGCTCGTCGTCGGTGCCGCCGTCGACCGCCTCCTGGACGGCGGTGTACTCGAGGCGCTCGACGCTGCGCACGAGCGCCGGGTAGACCTCGGCGGCCGTGTGCTCACCGCGGGCGTCGAGGCGGATGTCCCACACGTAGGCCGGGCGCACTTCGTCGGGCAGCAGGCTCGCCGCGCCCTCGCTGAGCACCGGCGGGTGCAGCGGAGTGCGCTCGTCGGGTGCGTAGATCGTCTGCCCGCGGCGACGGGCCTCCTCGTCGATGGCCCCGCCCGCCTCGACGAAGGACTCCAGGTGCGCGATCGCGTACCGCACGCGGTAGCCCTCACCGTCGCGCTCCAGGTGCATGGCCTGGTCGAGGTCCATCGACCCGGGCGGGTCGATGGTGACGAAGGGGAGGTCGCTCTCGTCACGCTCGGGCCGGGAGAGCGGCTGCGCCGCCACCCGCTCCGCCTCCGCGACGACCTCCGCCGGGAACTCGCCGGGCACCTCGAGCTCGGCGCGGATCGCGTCGAAGCGCGGGGTCAGCCCCGCGGCGGCGACGACCTCCCCCACCTCGGGGTCGCTCGGACGGAGGGTCACGGTGCGCTGCGAAGCCATGCTCGCCACCCTAGATGCCCCTGGACGCCGACGCCCGCAGTCGGCTCTCGTATCGTCTGGGGGTGCTCGTGCTGCTGCCCCCGTCGGAGTCCAAGGCCGGCCGCTCCCGCGGCAAGGCGCTGGACCTCCCTTCGCTCTCCCACCCGGACCTCACCGACCACCGCCGGATGGTCCTCGACGCGCTCGCCGAGGTGAGCGGCCGGCCCGACGCCCACGAGGTCCTCGGGGTCAGCCCCAACCTCGTCGAGGAGGTCGCGCGCAACACGCGCCTCACCACCGCACCTGCTCCCCCGGCAGCCGAGGTCTACACCGGCGTGCTCTACGACGCCCTCGGCCTCGGCGACCTCACCCCCGGGCAGCGACGGCGGGCCAACCGGTGGCTCGTCGTCGTCTCCGCGCTCTTCGGCGCGGTCCACCCCACCGACCGTATCCCGCCCTACCGCCTGTCGATGGCGGTCAACCTCCCGGGTGTCGGCCCGCTCGCCGCCCACTGGCGCGAAGCGCTCGACACCGAGCTGACCACGGCCGCGGGCACCGGCCTCGTCGTCGACTGCCGCTCGAGCACCTACGTCGCCGCGTGGACGCCGAGCGGCGACGTGGCGCGCCGGTGGGTGCAGATCCGGGTGCCCGGCGCCACCCACATGGCCAAGCACACCCGTGGCCTGGTGGCGCGCCACCTCCTCGGCGTCGACCGCGAGCCACGTACCCCCGCGTCCCTGGCCCGGGCGCTCGAGCCCGGCTTCGACGTGACCCTGCACGAGCCGGCCGGACCCGGCCGACCCTGGGTCCTCGACACGACCGCCCGGTGACCTGGCCGGAGGTCGTGGCGGTCCTCTCCCGGACTTTGCCCGTCATGGCCTTCCTCGTGGCCATCACCGTCGTCGCGGAGGTGGCCGACCTCGCCGGAGTCTTCGACGTCGCGGGCCACGCCACGGCACGGCTCGCGGGTCACCGCACGGTCGTCCTGTGGCTGCTGATCAGCGGGCTCGCCGTGCTCGTCACGGTCTTCCTCGGTCTGGACACGACCGCCGTGCTGCTCACACCGGTCGCGCTCACGGTCGCCCGCCAGGTCGGGGTGGGGGCGGCCCCCTTCGCCGTGACGACCCTCTTCCTGGCCAACACCGCATCCCTCTTCCTGCCCGTGTCCAACCTGACCAACCTGCTGGCAGTGCAGCACCTGGAGCGGCTGGGCGGGGCGCACGCCGACTTCGTCCGGCTGGCGCTCGCCCCGGGCGCGGCCGCCGTGGTCGGGACCCTGCTCGTCGTCGGCCTCGTGCACCGGCGCGACCTGCGGGGCCGCTACACCGTGGCGCCCCCGGATGCTCCGCACGACCGCGTCCTGCTGCGGCTGGCCGCCGGCACCTGTCTGGCGATCGGGCCGCTCTTCGCCCTCGGCGTGGAGCCCTGGCTCGTGGCCGGCGCCGCGGCGCTCGTCCTCGTGACCGCAGTGAGGCTGCGGGCCCCCTTCCTCGTGCAGCGGGTGCGCCCGCCGTGGGCCATGGCCGTGGTCGTCGGTGTGTTCTTCGTCGCCGTCCAGGCACTGCTCGACGCCGGCGCCGGCACGGCGCTGCGCGACCTGGCCGGAGCGGGCGAGGGCCTCGGCGACCTCGCCCGGGTCGCCGGTCTCGGCGCCCTGGCGGCCAATGCGCTCAACAACCTGCCGGGCTACCTGGCGCTCGAGTCCGCGGCGGGCACGAGCCCCACCCGGCTCATGGCGCTCCTGGTGGGGACCAATGTGGCCCCGATCGTCACCCCGTGGGGCTCGCTCGCCACGCTCCTGTGGCTCCACCGGGTGCGCGCCGCAGGCGTGCGCATCGGCGCCGGCGCCCTGGCGGCCCAGGGCCTCGCAGTTGCCCTCGTCGCGGGCGGCGCGGCGCTCCTCGTACTCGCGCGCTGATGGTTGTGTGTTGACGTGGTAGCCCAGCCTGCCGGCAAGCCCCCACCAGGCGCTGTCGGCGCACAGGACTACCAGTTCCACCCACAACCATGGCCAGAGGGCCGGACCTGGTCGCCCGCTCGAGGGGTCAGCCGAGCGCGCGACGCAGGTCCGCGACGAGGTCCTCCGCGGCCTCGAGGCCGACGGAGATCCGCAGGGTCGTGTCGGTGATGCCGATCGCAGCCCGGGCCTCCTCCCCCATCCGACGGTGGGTCGTCGTCGCCGGGTGGGTGATGAGCGATTTGGAGTCACCGAGGTTGTTGGAGATGTCGACGAGCCGGAGGGCATTCATCACCGCGAAGGCCTGCTCCTTGCCACCCCGGACGTCGAAGGTCACGACGGTGCCGCCCCCGGTCATCTGGCGCCGGGCGAGCTCGTGCTGCGGGTGGTCCTCGAGCCACGGGTGGATGACCCGGTCGACGCCGGCGTGCTCCTGCAGGGCCCTGGCGATGGCCAGCGCCGACTCGGCCATGCGGCGCACCCGCAGGTCCATCGTCTCCAGCCCCTTGAGCAGCACCCAGGCGTTGAAGGGTGAGAGCGAGGGGCCGGTGTGGCGGATGAGGTTTTGCACCGGGCCGTCGATGTAGTCCCGGGGTCCGAGGATCGCGCCACCGAGGACGCGCCCCTGGCCGTCGATGTGCTTGGTCGCCGAGTACACGACGATGTCGGCACCGTGCTCGAGGGGCCGGGAGAAGACGGGCGTGCCGAAGACGTTGTCCACGACGACCTGTGCGCCTGCGGCGTGCGCGAGCTCGCTCACCGCCGCGATGTCGACGAGCTCCTGCATCGGGTTGCTCGGGGTCTCGAAGAAGACCGCGGTCGTCGGCTCCGACAGCGCCTCGCGCCACTGGTCGAGGTCGTGCCCGTCGACGAGCACGGTCTCGACGCCCCAGCGCGGGAGGATCTCGTCGACGATGACGAAGCAGCTGCCGAAGAGCCTGCGGGAGGAGACGAGCCGGTCACCCTGCCCGACAAGGGCGGCGAGCGCGGTGAAGACCGCCGACATCCCGGAGGACGTGGCGTAGGCCGCCTCGGCGCCCTCGAGCACGCGCAGCCGCTCCTCGAGCATCGCGACGGTCGGGTTGCCGTAGCGGGAGTAGACGAACTTGTCGACGCCGTCGCTGAAGGCCGCCTCGGCCTCCTCGGCGCTGCCGTAGACGAAGCCGGAGGTGAGGAAGAGCGCCTCGGAGGTCTCGTCGAAGGTCGTGCGGGCCTGGCCGCCGCGCACGGCGAGGGTCTGCGGGGAGAGCCCCTCGGGGGCGAGGTAGGGCCGCGGGTTGCCGGGGCCGAAGGGAGTACCGCTCACCCCTGCCTCCACGGCAGACCGGCCTGCTTCCAGCCGTTCACCGCACGGTGCCCGTGGGCGTCGACGTCGCCCTCGAAGCCCTCGAGCACGTTGACGGTGCGGCTGTAGCCGGCGGCGCCGGCGGCCGTCTGGGCCGCGACAGAGCGCGCCCCCGAGCGGCACAGGAAGAGCACGGTCGTCTCCTCGGTGGGGACGACGGCGCGCAGCTCGTCGAGGAAGGCCGGGTTGGGGGCACCGTCGGGGAAGCTCGTCCACTCGATCGGGACGACCCGCTTGCCCAGCGAGGTCAGGTCGGGCAGCCCGACGAAGGTCCACTCCGCCCGGGTGCGCACGTCGACGAGGATTGCCTCCGGGTCGCTGGCGAGGTGGTCCCACGCCTCCTGGGGCGTGAGCTGTGCTGCTGGCTGACTCATGACCTCAGGCTAATGAGCGGGCTGGCGGCCACCGCCGTCGGGTCACGACCCGAGACGTGCCCTCAGTGCCCGAGGGAGATGCCGCGGCTGACGAGCCACGCGGTGACGAGGAAGCGGGCCAGGCACCCGATGGTGGTCACCGCGAAGAAGAGCACCATGTTGACCCGCTTGATGCCTGCCGCGACCGTGACGACCGCGAGCGGCGGGAAGCCGATGCCGGAGGAGGCGAGCATGACGAGCGGACCGAGCCGGGGCCGGTCGAGCACGTCGATCATCGCCTTGCTCCATCGGGCGAAGCGGGCCCGCACCGGGCCAGTGGGTCGGCGGTCCTCCGGCGCCTCGCGGGCCTCCTTGGCCTCCCGCCGAAGGGTGTATGCCTCGGCTCCCTTTTCGGCGACGAAGAAGTGGCTCATCTTGCCGACGACGAGACCACCGGTCATGGCGCACACGTGCACGACCCAGGCGTCCGGGAAGATCACGGGCGCGGCGAGCGCGTAGATCTCGGCGTTGAGCGGCGGGAAGAAGGCCGAGAGCAGCCCGAAGAGGACCGCCCCCACGAGACCGGTCGCGATGAGCCAGTCGGGCACGTTGGTCATGTCGACTCCTCAGGTGCGGTTGGTGAAGGCGACGACGGCCTCACCACCCGGCCAGGCCTCGATCGCCGTGAGCGAGCCCGGGCTGCCGGCGAGGCGCCAGAGCCGGTCGTGCGGCAACCCGAGGACGTGGGCGAGGACGACGAGGATCGGCTTGCGGTGGGCTGCGACGACGACCGTCCCGCCCTCGGCGACGAGTGCCTCCCAGGCGGTCAGGACGCGTGCAGCCATCTGCGTGTGGGACTCGCCGCCGGGACGTGCGTAGTCGGGGTCGTCGCGCAGGGCACGGAAGTCGTCACCGTGCTCGCGCACGAGGTCGGCGATGGCCAGGCCGTCCCAGTCGCCGAAGGACTGCTCGTCCCAGGCGGCGTCGGCGAAGGGGGTGACCCCCAGCCGGTCGGCGATGGCGGCGCCCGTCTGCCGCGCCCGGGCGAGGTCGGAGGTGACCACCCGGGCGTCGGCCTCGCCGACGAGCTCGGCCACGAGCTCGGCCGCCCGCGCGGCCTGCTCGCGCCCCGTCGCGCTGAGGTCGGGGTCCACACCACCGCGGCCGTCGATGCGCACCTGCTCGGTGAGCTCGGTGACGCCGTGCCGTACGAGGACCACCCGGGTCGGCTCCCCACGCCCGGGCCGCGGGCGCACCGGCTCCTGCTCGCCGTCGCGCGAGGGCGCGAGGTCGTCACGGGCAGCCTCGCTGCCGTGCCAGTCCTCGACGTGCTCACCGTCCATGCCCCGGTTGGACAGGGCGTCGGCGTCACCGTTGTCGGCCCGCGGGACCCAGACCCACTCGACGGATCCTCCCGCGGCGGTGATCTCGGCGACGACGTCTCGGGCCTGCAGGGCCAGCTCGCGCATGTCGGGGTGCTTGATCCGCCACCGCCCGGCCATCTGCTCGACGACGAGCTTGGAGTCCATGGCGACGACGATCTGGGCGTCGGCGGCGATGGAGCGGGCGGCGGTGAGGCCGGCGATCATCCCGCGGTACTCGGCGACATTGTTGCTCGCGGTGCCCAGTGGCGCGGCGAGCTCGACGAGGCGCTCACCGGTCGCGGTGTCGCGCACGAGGGCGCCGTACCCGGCGATGCCGGGGTTGCCTCTGGACCCGCCGTCCGCCTCGACGCGCAGCCGCCGCATCAGTCGCCGCTGTGGGTGCGCACGAGGATGCGCGAGCACTCCTCGCACCGCACGACCTCGTCGCTCGCCGCCTGGTCGATGGCGGCGAGGTCGACGGGGTTGAGCTCGAGACGGCATCCGCCGCAGCGGCCGTGCTTGAGCTCGGCCGCGGCCAGACCTCCCGAGCCCTCGCGGATCCGCTCGTAGAGGGCGAGCAGCGGGTCGTCGATGCCGCCGGCGATCTCGTGGCGCGGACGGGCCACCTCGACGCGCTCGGCATCGAGCTCGGCCACGGCCGCGTCGCGCTCGGCGGCGAGGCGGTCGACCTCGGCCTGGATCTCGTCGCGCTGGGCCTGCAGCTGCTGCAACCGGGACTCCGCGGTCTCCTGCCGCTCCATGACCTCGATCTCGACGTCCTCGAGCTCGGCCTGACGGCGCCCCAGGGACTCGATCTCGTGCTGCAGCGACGTGAGGTCGCGCGAGGTCATGCCGGTGCCGGCCTCGAGGCGCGCCTGGTCGCGGGCGGCGCGGTCGCGCACCTGCTGCACGTCTGCCTCGGCCCGCGCGACCTCGCGCCGGATGTCGGAGAGGGTGGTCTCGACGCGCACGACGTCGTCGCTCACCTGCTGGAGCCGCTCACCGGCCTCGGCGACCGCGGCGATCTGCGGCACCCGGGTCAGCGCGTGGTCGATCTGCTGCAGGCGCGTGTCGAGCGCCTGCAGGTCGAGCAGTCGTGCCTGGACGAAGGGGTCGGCCTTCACTGCGGGTCTCCTTGGAGGGGTCGGGCGCCGACGGTGAAGCTCCACGGGTCGGTGCAGATGGTGCTCACGTGGGTGTCCAAGCCAACCACGTCGTGACCGGCGGCTGCGAGCGCCCCCACGACGCGCTCGAGCATCTCCTCGAGCCACAGCCACTCGGTGGCCCAGTGACCGGCGTCGACGAGGTAGGGGGTGCCGCCGCGCGCGGCGGCCTCCTCCCGGGCCTCGAGCACGGGGTGGTGGCGCAGGTCCGCGGTGACGTAGACGTCCGCCCCGGCGGCCACCGCCGCGTCGACGAGCCCGTCGCCGGCGCCGCCGAGCAGGGCGACGCGGCGCACCGGCGCCTCTGCCGGCCCGGCGACCCGGATGCCCGCCGGGGCCGAAGGGAGTGCCGCCGCCAGTCGCACAGCGAAGTCCGCGAGGGTCACCGGCTCGTCGAGGTCACCGACCCGTCCCATGGGCCGGTCCTCCTCGGTGCTCAGCGGCTCGGTACTCGCCAGGCCGCACGCGGCGGCGAGCGCGGTGTTGACCCCGGGCTCGGCGACGTCGGCGTTGGTGTGGGCGACGTAGAGCGCGACGTCGCCGACGACGAGGGAGGTGATGGCGGCCCCCTTCGCGCTCGTCGTGGCGACGGAGTGCACGCCGCGCAGGAGGAGGGGGTGGTGGGTGATGAGCAGGTCGGCGCCGGCGTCACGGGCCTGCGCGATGACCTCGAGGGTCGGGTCGACGGCCGCGTGGATGCGCCGCACGGGTTGCTCAGGGTCACCGGTCACCAGGCCGACGCGGTCCCAGGACTGCGCCGAGTCCTGGGGGTAGAGCCCCTCGAGGACCGTCAGCACGTCGCGCAGTCGGATGGAGGTCATGTGGGCCCGGCCGGGCTCGAACCGACGACACCCGCGGTGTAAACGCGGTGCTCTACCAACTGAGCTACAGGCCCCGAGCGCCTACGGCGCCGGGGTCATCATGACAGGCCGCGGCCCGCGTCTCAGACGCGACGCGCGTCCTCGATGAGGTTGATCTCGTAGAGGACGAGGTCGAGGGCGTCGGCGGCGCTGATCGGCGAGAAGAGCTGCGGCGTCTGCTCGGTGACCGTCGACACGAGCGGGCTGAGGACGGTCCACGGCGTCGGGTGGGTGAACTGGACGACGGAGTAGCGGTCGCCCTCCTGCCCCGGCGCGGCGACGACCCGGTGGATGCCGGGCTCGATGACGCCATTGGTCACGACCTCGAGCATGAGGCCGGTGTTGATGATCGCGCCACCCTCGGGGGCGATGGCGTCGATCCACTCGCCGGAGTCCTTCAGGCGCACCTGCAGTCCGGCCGCGGTCGCCCGGGGCAGCGCGGTGATGAGGTTGATGTCGGCGTGCTCGGCCGCCCACACGTGCGGGGCCTCCGGGGCCGACTCCATCGCCGGGTAGTGGATGGCGCGCGAGAGCGTCGGACCGTCGACGAGCATCTTCTCGAAGTAGTCGGGGTGGGCTCCGACACCGGTCGCGATGATCCGCAGGACCCGTCGCTGCAGGTCGGCGACCGAGCGGTGGAAGGCGGTGAGCGTCTCGGTGATGCCCGGCACCGCCGACTCCGGCAGCACCGGGTCGTGGTAGCGGTGCGGGTAGCGCGTGCGCAGCGGGTGCCCGGCCGGGATGGAGGGACCCCAGTTGAGCATCTCCTTCCAGTCCGCGACGTCGGCGGTGGCGGCGGTCTCGACGAGCAGGCCGGTGTAGCCGGTCTGGCCGTGCGTGCCCGGGGCGACGAACTGCTCCTTGACCTCGCGCTCGGCGGTGAAGAACTCCTCGAGCATCCCGTAGGCGCTGTCGATGAGGTCCTCGGAGAGGTCGTGCTTGACGTAGACGAAGCCCGTCTCGAGGGAGGTCATCAGACCGTCGACGACGGCGCGTGCCCGCTCACCGTCCCCGGACTCGAAGGCCAGCAGGTCCACCTCGAGGATGTTGTCGCTCATGACGACCGAGGCTACCCGCCCGAGGGCCCCCGGGAGTCCACGATGCGGGACAGCGCCTCGTGGTAGCCGGTGAAGTCCCGGGCCCGGCCGGCGGGGTTGACGAGCGACCAGACAACCCGCCCGTCTGGGCCGACGAGGAAGGTCCCGCGCTCGGCCTTGCCGGCCTGCTCGTCGAGGACGCCGTAGGCCCGGGCGACCTCGCCGTGCGGCCAGAAGTCCGACAGCAGCGGGAAGAAGTAGCCCTCCCGGTCGGCCCACGCGCGCAGGCTGAACATCGGGTCGCACGAGATCGCCATCGTCGTGACGTCAGGCGACTCGAAGCGCCCGAGGTCGTCGCGGATCTCACCGAGCTCGCCCGTGCAGATGCCCGAGAAGGCGAAGGGGTAGAAGACGAGCAGGACACTGCGTCGGCCCGCGTGCTCGCGCAGCGACACGTCCCTGCCGTTGTGGTCACGCAGGGTGAAGTCGGGGGCGATCTCCCCCACGGCGACGGGCTGACGGCTCATGCCGGCAGTGTGCCGGATCAGGCGACGCCCTTGCGCGCGGCCAGGCGCGTCGCGACCCAGTGCTCGGAGCACATGACATTGCCCGAGGTGTGCAGCCCCGCGGTCGTGGCCGCCTCGTCGACCTCGCTCGGGTCGACCTCCTCCGGCTGGCCGGGGCGCGGCGTGAGCAGGACGATCGAGGACCCCTCGGCGAGGGTGCCCAGGGTGTCGACGAGCGCGTCGGTGAGGTCACCGTCGCCGTCGCGCCACCAGAGGATCACGGCGTCGACGACACCCGTGTAGCTCTCGTCCTCTATGGGGTCGCCGACGACGTCCTCGATCGCGAGGCGCAGGGCCTCGTCGACGTCGTCATCCCAGCCGTACTCCTGGACGATCTGCTCCTTGGTGAAGCCCAACTTGGCCACGGCGTCCCGGGCGATGTCGTCGCCCTGCTCCGTCGACTCCCCCGTCACGACCGTGGTCCCTTCTCCTGCTCGCTGCTGATTCATCCGTCACAGTCCACCGTGTCCGGCCCCGTGACGCAAGCAGGCCCGCCCGATCGGCCCCGTCGTGCTGGGCTCGCGTGCTGCTCGGCGAGGGCTCGCAGCCGCTCGGCACCCGCCCGGTCGAGGTGCTGCACCCGGGGGCTCACCGGCCCGACCGTGCTCACGACCTCGACGCTCGCGAGGTCCAGCCGCTGCGAGATCGGCCCCTGCGTCACGGTCAGCGACTGGATCCGCCCCCAGGGAACGATCTGCAGCGTGTGGTCGAGCCAGCCGGAGCGCGTGAGCAGGGCCCGCTGCCCGGCGAGGTAGCCGATGCGACGTCGGGCGAAGGGGTGGACCCACCGGCTCCGCCCGGGGAGACCGACGAAGCCCTCGGGGGTCCCGGCGACGAGCGAGCCGGCCTCGGCCGTGGTCTGCGGGTCGCCCGTGACGACCTCGAGCAGGCGCAGGACCTCCGTGGTCGTGGCCACGGGCACGAGCACGGTGTCCGTCGACTCCGACGCCGAGCCGATCTCGGCGCCGGCGACGTTGACCTTGAGCGACCACCACCCGGGGCGACGCCACAGCCAGGGCTGCTCGATCGCGACGGCCTGCACCCGGTGCAGGGGCACCGACGAGGTCCGGGTGTCGGTGAGGCCCCGCTGGCTCGTCAGGGTCCGCGGGCCGCGCAGCCCGATCGTCAGACCCCACCAGCGCGTCAGGCGCATGAGTGCCCGGCCCGCCCCGATGACGGCCGCGGGGGCGAGACCACCGATCGCCGCACCCAGCCCGAGCACGGACAGCACGAGCGCGACGAGCAGGAGGAGCGCGACGAAGATCGCCTCGCCGCCGAGCAGCACCGAGGCGACGATCCGTGCCGGTGGGACCACGAGCAGGGGCGCCCCCTCCGTCGGCGCGGCGGCGGCGACCGTCCGCTCGGGGTGCGGGGCGCTCCCTTCGTCGGCGGGGACCTCGGATCCGGACTCGTGGGCCAGCCCGAGCAGGCGCTGCCGCACGGCATCGGCCTCGGCCATCCGCAGGTAGGCGATCGACAGGTGGGAGTCGCCGCCGCCGGCCGACTCGACGCGCACCTCCGACAGCCCGAAGAGCCGGGCGAGCAGCGGACGGACGACGTCGACGGCCTGGATCCGGTCGTAGCGCACCTGACGGTGCTGCCGGAAGATCGCGCCCGTGCGCATCTCGATGCTGTCGCCGCCGATCCGGTACCGCGTGAACCACCAGGACAGCAGACCGATGCCGATGGCGCCGAGTACGACGAGCGCGAGGACGCCGAGCTGGACCAGCCCGACGCCGAAGGCCCCTCCCTCGGCATCCGGCCCGAGCGAACCGGCGACCCGGTCGAGCTGCTGCGACAGGACGTAGCCGAGGAAGCCCAGGACGATGAGCCCGCCACGGATGAAGGGCGAGACCGGGTGCACCCGGACGAAGTCAGTGGTCGGGGTCTGGCTCACAGCCCGGCCCGCTGGGCGTCGCCACGAGCGGCCAGCCGCACCCGCAGCTCCTCCGCGACCTCGGCCGGCAGCCCGGGGATGTCCCCAGAGCTGGTCGGCGAGGCCGTGTGCACGGTGATGTCGGCCATCCCCTTCGCCCGCTTGTACGGACCGGAGGACAGGTCGACGTACTGGATCCGCCCGTAGGGGATCGTCACGAGCCTCCGCCAGAGCCGACCCTTGCGGATCGCCAGCTCCTCCGGCAGCTCGGCCCAGGTGATCGCGCGCACCTGCACGCCGACGAGCCACATGAGCCAGGCCCACAGCAGCAGGAGCGCCACGGCGCCGGCAGCGACCCAGGTCCACGTGAAGGCCGCCGCGACGGCGCAGGCCACGGCGAGCGGCAGCAGGACCGCCGACGCACTGACCCGTCGCACCTGCACGAGCGCGGGCGAGACGGGGTGCCAGTCCGCGCCGGCGTCACCACGCAGGGGCAGCACGGCCGGGAGCGAAGGGGGCGGGGTCGGCTGGTGATCCACGGGTCCATGACACCAGACGCCTCCGTAGGCTGACCGGGTGGTCGACGGACGTGGAGGTGCCCGGTGGGACGGATGACGCGACGGCTGCGGGTGCAGCGGCTGGGGCCGTCGGCGGTCTCACGGATCGAGTCGGTTGCGGTCGAGGAGCCGCTGGAGATCCGGGTCGCTGCGCTGCCCGAGCGGGCGCTGGCCGCCGGGGGCGCCCCGAGCGAGCTGCGGCCGCCGTCGCAGACCGTGACGACGACGATGCGTCTGCCGGGTGACGACTTCGACCTCGCGCTCGGCCACCTCGTCGCCGAGGGCCTCGTCGGCGACGGCGCCGACATCGCGACGATGATGCACTGCACCGACGTCGGGCCCGACGGCTCGCCGACCTTCAACGTCGTCGAGGTGACCCTCGCGGCGGGCGTCTCGCTGCGACGACCGGTCACCGAGCGGACCGAGGTCGCGACGAGCGCGTGCGGCGTGTGCGGGTCTGCCTCGGTCGACGACCTGCTCGAGACCCTGCCCCACTCCCCCGCCGACGACGACGTGCGCATCGGGCTCGACGTGGTCCACGCCGGCGTGGCGGCGATGCGGGAGCGGCAGAAGGTCTTCGCCGCCAGCGGCGGGGTCCACGCGGCCGCGCTGCTCGACCCGGCGGGCACGGTGCTCGTCGTGCGCGAGGACATCGGCCGGCACAACGCCGTCGACAAGGTCATCGGGTGGGCTGCCCGCGAAGGGCGTCTCCCCCTGCGCGGGCACGCCCTCGTCGTCTCGTCCCGTGCGGGCTTCGAGATCGCGCAGAAGGCCGCGGTCGCCGGGGTCCCCACGCTCGCCTGCGTGTCGGCCGCGACGACCCTGGCCGTCGAGGTCGCCGAGCGCTCCGGCCTGACGCTGCTCGGTTTCGTCCGTGAGGACCGCGCCACCGTCTACACGCACCCGTACCGCGTGACGGCACCCGGTTTGTGACGGGCGACACGAGCGCGAGATAGTGGGTGTGTCCGCCGTCACCTCTGGCGGACCATCTTGCGAAAGGACGACCCGTGCCCGGCTCGGCAGACCACCTCAGCGACGGCCCCATCCTCAACGGCATCCCGACCCACCTCCCGGACATCGACGCCGAGGAGACGGCGGAGTGGCTCGAGTCCATCGACCACCTCATCGACGAGTCCGGCCGGGAGCGCGCTCGCTACGTCATGCTGCGCCTGCTCGAGCGCGCCCGGATGAAGAACGTCGGGGTCCCCTCGCTGACGACGACGGACTACGTCAACACCATCGCCCCCAAGGACGAGCCCTGGTACCCGGGTGACGAGGAGGTCGAGCGCCGCTACCGCGCCTGGATCCGCTGGAATGCCGCGGTCCAGGTCCACCGCGCCCAGCGCCCCGGGGTCGGCGTCGGCGGGCACATCTCCTCCTACGCCTCGGCGGCGACCCTCTACGAGGTGGGCTTCAACCACTTCTGGCGCGGCAAGGACCACCCGGGCGGTGGCGACCAGATCTTCTTCCAGGGCCACGCCTCCCCCGGCATGTACGCCCGCGCCTTCCTCGAGGGGCGTCTCAGCGAGGAGCAGATGGACGGCTTCCGCCAGGAGGCGGCCCAGCTCGCCGGGCAGGGCACGACCGGCATGCCCTCCTACCCGCACCCGCGCCTCATGCCCGACTTCTGGGAGTTCCCCACGGTGTCGATGGGCATCGGGCCGATGAACGCGATCTACCAGGCGCAGTTCAACAAGTACCTGCACAACCGCGGCATCAAGGACACCTCCCAGCAGCACGTCTGGGCCTTCCTCGGCGACGGCGAGATGGACGAGCCGGAGAGCCGTGGCCTGCTGCAGACGGCGGCCTTCGAGGAGCTGGACAACCTCACCTTCGTCGTCAACTGCAACCTGCAGCGGCTCGACGGCCCCGTCCGCGGCAACGGCAAGATCATCCAGGAGCTCGAGGCGCAGTTCCGCGGCGCCGGGTGGAACGTCATCAAGGTCGTCTGGGGTCGGGGCTGGGACCCGCTGCTCGCGGCCGACCGCGACGGCGCCCTCGTCAACCTCATGAACCAGACGCCGGACGGCGATTACCAGACCTTCCGCGCCAACGACGGCGCCTACGTCCGGGACAACTTCTTCAACCGCGACCCGCGCACCCGCAAGCTCGTCGAGGACTGGTCCGACGCGGACGTGTGGTGGAAGCTCAAGCGCGGTGGCCACGACTACAACAAGGTCTACGCCGCCTACCGCGCCGCGATGGAGCACACCGGCCAGCCGACGGTCATCCTCGCCAAGACGATCAAGGGCTACGGCCTCGGCACCCACTTCGCCGGGCGCAACGCGACCCACCAGATGAAGAAGCTCACGCTCGACGACCTCAAGGGGTTGCGCGACGGGCTGAGGATCCCGATCACCGACGAGCAGCTCGAGGCCGACCCGTACCTGCCGCCGTACTACCACCCCGGCGAGGACGACGAGGCGATCCAGTACATGCGGGAGCGCCGCAGCAAGCTGGGCGGCGGACTGCCCTCGCGGCGGGTCGAGTACACCGCGCCGGCCTTGCCGGGCGACGACAAGTACGCCCAGATGGCCAAGGGCTCGGGCAAGCAGGAGGTCGCCACGACGATGGCCTGGGTCCGTCTGCTCAAGGACCTCATGAGAGAAAAGGGCTTCGGCGAGCGGATCGTGCCGATCATCCCCGACGAGGCGCGCACCTTCGGGATGGACTCCTTCTTCCCCACCAAGAAGATCTACAACCCGCACGGGCAGAACTACACCTCGGTCGACGCCGACCTCATGCTCGCCTACCGCGAGTCCGAGCAGGGCCAGATCATCCACACGGGCATCAACGAGGCCGGCTCGGTCGCGGCCTTCACCGCGGCGGCGACGAGCTACGCGACGCACGGCGAGCCGATGATCCCCGTCTACATCTTCTACTCGATGTTCGGCTTCCAGCGCACCGGCGACGGCATCTGGGCGGCGGCCGACCAGATGTCCCGCGGCTTCATGCTCGGCGCGACCGCCGGCCGCACGACGCTCACCGGTGAGGGCCTGCAGCACGCCGACGGTCACTCGCCCCTGCTCGCGGCGACCAACCCGGCCGTCGTCACCTGGGACCCGGCCTACGGCTTCGAGACCGCGCACATCATGCGCCGGGGGCTGGAGCAGATGTACGGCGGCGACGCCCCGCAGAGCGACCCCAGCCGCAACGTCATCTACTACCTCACTCTCTACAACGAGCCGATCGTCCAGCCCCAGCAGCCCGAGGGCATCGACGTCGACGCCCTGCTCAAGGGCATGTACCGCTACCGGGCGGGCGACGACTCCGGTCTGGGCGGCACTCCCCCGCGCTGCCAGCTGCTCGCGAGCGGCGTCGGCATGGCGTGGGCCCTCGAGGCGCAGCAGCTGCTGCGCGACGACTGGGGTGTCGTCGCCGACGTGTGGTCGGTGACGAGCTGGAGCGAGCTGCGCCGCGAGGCCATGGCCTGCGACGAGGAGCGCTTCCTCCACCCCGACCAGGAGCGGCGGACCCCCTTCGTCACGCAGGCGCTGGAGGGCGCGGTCGGCCCGATCGTCGCCGTCTCGGACTACATGAAGCAGGTCCAGGACCAGATCCGCCCGTGGGTCCCGGAGGAGTACTCGGCCCTGGGCACCGACGGCTTCGGCTTCTCCGACACCCGCGCGGCGGCGCGGCGCTACTTCCATGTCGACGGACCGTCGATGGCGGTGCGGGCCCTGCAGATGCTCGCCGACCGCGGGTGGGTCGCCGAGGACGTCCCGGCGCAGGCCGCGGAGAAGTACCGCCTGCTCGAGATCGGGGCCGGGACCTCCGGCAACGCCGGAGGCGACGCCTGACGGTATGACCACGCCGGCCGGAGGGGGCGCACCTGCCGTGGGAGGATCCCGGCATGGGCGCCCCCTTCGTCGTCGCGGTGAGCCGGGACGAGACGCATCGCTTCAGCAAGGTGCCGCGCGAGGCGATCGAGCTCGTCGCCGGGCTCGGCGTGCGCGGTGACGCCCACGCGGGCACCCGCGTCCAGCACCGCTCCCGGGTGCGCCGCGACCCCGACCAGCCCAACCTGCGGCAGGTCCACCTCATCCAGGACGACCTCGTCGACGAGGCTCGTGCCGCCGGCCACGACGTCGGTCCCGGCACCCTCGGGGACAACGTCCTCACCCACGACATCGACCTGCTCGCGCTGCCCGAAGGCACGCGGCTGAGTCTCGGCGAGGCCGTCGTGCGGCTCACCGGGCTGCGCAACCCGTGCCGGCAGATCGACGAGTACTCGCGCGGGCTGCTCAAGCTCGTCGCGCGACGGGTCGACGGGGTCGCCTCCGACTCCGACGTGGAGCTCGGGCCGACCGGGGGCGTGCAGAGCCTCGACGGGGTCGGCATCGTGCGCCGCGCGGGCGTCATGGCCGTCGTCGAGGTCGGCGGTCTCGTCCGACCCGACGACCCCATCCGTGTCGAGCTGCCCGAGCCACCGCACGCACCCCTCACGCCGGTCTGACCGCGCTGAGGGCCCGGCCCGCCCCGGTGGGCGCCTCACCGGCCGAGGTCAGCGGGTGCGCAGGGCGACGAGGTCGGCCAGCGCCGCCTGCGCCTCGCAGGCGCAGGTGACGGCGTACGGGAAGGCGATGCGCACGTCGCGGCGGCAGGCCCCGACGTACTCGCGCAGCACGAGCCCGCTGGCATCGGCGAGCACGGGGCGCACCTGCCCCACGGGCTGGACGACGTCCTCGACCAGTGCGCGCAGTTCCTCGCGGTGGTGCTGGTCGAGGTGGGCGATCCACTCGTCCTGCCAGCCGGCGAGGGGGTCGACCCCGGCCTGCGCGTAGGCGCGGGCGTCGATCGACACGCCGCTGGTGCGCCGCTCGACGTCCCACTCGAGGACCACCGTGTCCGGGACGAGGCGGGCGACCGGGGCCTGCGGCGACACGCCCAGGTGCTCGCGCAGCTCCTGGCACACCGGGTACGGCACGACCTCGGCGCGCCCGGTCAGGCGCACCAGCCCGCGCACCCGCCCGGGGTGGGCCACGGAGGAGACGTCGTGCGCGACGGCGTCGACGACCGGCCCGGGCTCCCCCGGCGTCGCCAGGTGGACGCACTCGGGGGCGGCCTCGCCCAGCGCGAAGAAGAGCGCGCCGGTGCTGTCGGTGGCATGTCGTCCGACCGGAGCGCGACTGCCCATGAGGCCCACCTCGAGCGAGCTCGCCGCCGCGACCACCGTCCTGGCGAGCACTGCGTCCTGCGTCATCAGACCACCTCCACATTGAATGAAGGTAAGCCTAACCTCACAATTCACGAAGGGAGGGTCGCAGCGGGTGCGACCCTCCCATCGTCAGGTCGTCAGTCGTCGCCGAGGAAGGTGCGCCGGGCCTCGACGCACACGTCCGGCTGGTCGCAGAAGACGCCGTCGACCCCGGCCTCGTAGAAGCGGGTGACCTCGTCCAGTGCCCGGCCGAAGTCTGCCGGGTCGGTCCCGATGCGGTAGTCGGTGGGCAGGAAGGAGTTTTCCGCGCGGAAGGTCCACGGCGTGACCTTCAGCCCCGCGGCGTGCGCGTCGGCGACGAAGCGCGTCGGCTCCCCCAGCGACCCGTCAGCACGAAGGGGGATCACCTGCGCCTTCTCGGGGCCGAAGCCGTCGATCCACCGGGAGAGCTCTCCCATGGACCGACGGGTCGTCAGCTCGGCGTAGGTCGTGCCCTGCTCGTGGAGGTCGTAGGGACCTCCCTTCGCCGTGGTGAGGAAGGTGGAGCGGCCCTTGTACCCGGCGCGGCGCAGGTCCTTCAGGGCCGTCAGCTCGAAGGACTGGACCCACATGGGGGCCTTCTTGCTGTTGAGGTGGTACTTCTTCGCCAGCCGGGCGACCTCTCGCTCGGGGTCGAAACCCTCGGCGTGCAGGTAGGTGGAGTGCTTGATCTCCGGGATGATCCCGATCTCCCGGCCGGTCTCCTTCGACAGGCGCGCGCGCTGGCGGAGCACCTCCTCGAAGGTCGGTACCTCGAAGCGGCCGTCGTAGGTGCTCGACTCCTGCCGCAGGTCACCGAGGCGCTCCTTGGCACGCAGGGTCTTGAGCTCGGCGAGGGTGAAGTCGTCGACGAACCAGCCCGTCGTCGGGGTGCCGTCGAGGTCCTTGGTCGTCTTGCGGTCGGCGAACTCCGGGTGGTCGGCGACGTCCGTCGTGCCGGAGATCTCCGGCTCGTGACGGTCGACGAGGACCCCGTCCTTGGTCATGACGAGATCGGGCTCGATGTAGTCGGCGCGCATGCCGACGGCCAGCTCGTAGGCGGCGAGGGTGTGCTCCGGTCGGTAGCCGGAGGCGCCGCGGTGGGCGAAGATCTGCGGCTGCAGGCTCTCCCCCTTCTCCGGGCGGTGACCGGGGCGGTCCGGGGTCGAGGTCTGGACCGTCGACGTGGCCGCGGAGGAGGTGCCGGCCACGGCGACAGGGACGAGCAGGGTGGTGGCACACAGCGCGCCGGTGAGCATCCTGGAGGTGGTCATGCGCGGGACGCTAGGGACCCGAGACCGGCGACCGGAGACGCTGGGGTGCTGCGGGGGTGAAGTCATCATGACGCGACGGTGGCCGGATCGTCAGCACGTGGTCAGGACGATTGGGGTGGACCGCGATGCCGGCCGGTCACCCGAGGACCTAGGCTGTGCGGCGTGTCCAAGGTACTGACTTCCCTCCCTGTTGGTGAACGTGTCGGCATCGCCTTCTCCGGCGGACTCGACACCTCGGTGGCCGTCGCGTGGATGCGCGAGAAGGGGGCGGTGCCGTGCACGTACACCGCCGACCTCGGCCAGTACGACGAGGACGACATCGAGTCGATCCCTGGTCGCGCCGGCCAGTACGGCTCGGAGCTCTCCCGCCTGGTCGACTGCAAGGCCCCGCTCGTCGAGGAGGGCCTGTCCGCGATCGCCACCGGCGCCTTCCACATCCGCAGCGGCGGCCGCACCTACTTCAACACCACCCCCCTCGGCCGCGCCGTCACCGGCACCCTGCTCGTGCGGGCCATGAAGGAGGACGGCGTCTCGATCTGGGGCGACGGCTCGACCTACAAGGGCAACGACATCGAGCGCTTCTACCGCTACGGCCTCATGGCCAACCCCGGGCTGCGCATCTACAAGCCGTGGCTCGACGCCGACTTCGTCACCGAGCTCGGCGGCCGCCAGGAGATGTCCGAGTGGCTGACCGAGCGCGGCCTGCCCTACCGCGACAGCGCCGAGAAGGCCTACTCGACCGACGCCAACATCTGGGGCGCGACCCACGAGGCCAAGACCCTCGAGCACCTCGACGTCTCCCTCGAGACCGTCGAGCCGATCATGGGGGTGCGCTTCTGGGACCCCGAGGTGGCCATCGAGGCCGAGGACGTCACCGTCCGCTTCGAGCGGGGTCGCCCCGTCGCCATCAACGGCGACGACTTCGGGGGCGACGCGGTCGCCCTCGTCATGGCGGCCAACACCATCGGTGGCCGGCACGGCCTGGGCATGTCCGACCAGATCGAAAACCGGATCATCGAGGCCAAGTCCCGGGGCATCTACGAGGGCCCCGCGATGGCCCTGCTCCACCTCACCTACGAGCGCCTGGTCAACGCGGTGCACAACGAGGACACCATCGCCAGCTACCACGCGGAGGGCCGCCGCCTCGGTCGTCTGCTCTACGAGGGCCGCTGGTTCGACCCGCAGGCGCTCATGCTGCGCGAGTCGCTGCAGCGCTGGGTCGCCTCCGTCGTCACCGGCGAGGTCACGGTGCGCCTGCGCCGCGGCGAGGACTGGACGATCGTCGACACGGTGGGCGAGCACTTCAGCTACCACCCCGACAAGCTGTCGATGGAACGCACGGACAATGCCGCCTTCGGCCCCGTCGACCGCATCGGTCAGCTGACGATGCGCAACCTCGACATCGCCGACAGTCGCAGCAAGCTCGAGGTCTACGCCGCGCAGGACCAGCTCTCCGGCGGCTACCTCGACATCATGGGCGAGCTCGAGGCCGGCGGCGGCGACCAGATCGCCTCCAACCCGGCCGCGCAGGACGTCGACGAGATCGACGACGCCCTCGACCGCGCCGCCATGGAGTTCGGCACCGACTGACCGCTCATCTGGTGGAGGAGCGCCGCACGCTCCCTTCGCGCGCTCCGCTCATCGGCCTGCCGGCCCTCTTGTGGTCTTCACACATAGGATGGCGGCGTGTCGCGTCGAGGCCTCGTCTCCCTGACCACCCGCCGTGAGGTCCGCCGGAGGGGCGGTGACCTCGCGCGTGCGGCGACGCAGCGGCTCGAGGCCACCCACGACTGGTACGCCACCCTCACCGCGCAGGAACGGTCGTGGGTGGGGCTCGTGGCCCAGGCGGGCATCGCCAACTTCATCCAGTGGCTCGACGGCAAGGAATCGGCCGACACGCGGACGACCTTCGGCGCCGCACCCCGTGAGCTGACCCGGACGATCAGCCTGGCCCAGACCCTCGAGCTCGCGCGCTCGGTCGTCGACGTCGTCGAGGAGCACGTCGACGAGCTCGCCCGCCCCGGTGACGTCACCGACCTGCGGCTGGCGGTGCTGCGCTACTCGCGCGAGATCGCCTTCGGTGCCGCCCAGGTCTACGCCCACGCCGCGGAGCAGCGGGGCGCCTGGGACGCCCGCTTGGAGTCGCTCGTCATCGACGCGGTGATGCGCGGCGAGGTCGACGAGTCGATCCGCACCCGCGCGGCCGCTCTCGGATGGGGTGAGGTCACCGACATCGTTGTGCTCGTGGGCGGTTCGCCATCGGGCAGCGACGAGGACGACCCTGCCGCCGCCGTGGCAGCGGTCCACTCGACCGCGCGCCGGCACGACCTGCCCGTCCTCACCGGTGTGCAGGGCGCACGGCTCGTGGCCGTCGTCGGGCAGTGCGAGGACGCCGCGTCCACGGCACAGCTCTTCGCCGACTGCTTCGGCGACGGCGACCTCGTGCACGGTCCGCTCGTCGGCGACCTCGCCGAGGGCGCCCTGTCGGCCCACGCCGCCGTCGCCGGCCACGTGGCCGCCCCAGGCTGGCCGGACCGACCCCGACCGGTCGCCGCCGACGACCTGCTCGCCGAGCGGGCGATCGCCGGGGACGACCTCGCGCAGGCACAGCTGGTCGAGCTCGTGCAGACCCCACTCGAGGAGCACCCGAGCCTGCTCGAGACGGCCCGGACGCACCTGGAGTCCCCCGGGCTCGAGGCGACAGCGCGCACGCTCATCGTCCACGTCAACACGGTGCGCTACCGGCTCGGTCGGATCACCGACGTCATCGGCTACGACCTCGGCGACCCGCACGAGGCCTTCACCGTCCGCGTCGCCCTGACCCTCGGGGCCATCTTGGAGGATCCCTCCAAGAGCCTGGGGTGAATCTCTGGGGCCATCGCTGTCGCCCCCAGCGGTCGCCGAGGAGGACTCTGGACTCGTGCTCGCCATCACCTGCCCCGGTCAAGGGTCCCAGACACCCGGTTTCCTCGCCCCCTGGCTCGAGCTGCCCGGGGTGGCCGACCGACTCCACTGGCTGTCGACCGTCGCCGCCATCGACCTGGCAGCCCACGGCACGACCTCCGACGAGGAGACGATCAAGGACACCGCGGTCGCCCAGCCGCTCATCGTCGCCTCGGGGCTCCTCGCGCTCCTCGCCCTCTTCGAGCACCCGGCCGACGGCTTCCGGGTCGTCGGGGCCGGCGCAGGTCACAGCGTCGGCGAGATCACGGCCGCGACCGCTGCCGGCGTCATCACCGCCGAGCAGGCGATGGTCCTCGTGCGTGAGCGGGGCCGGTCGATGGCCGCCGCCTCCCGGGTCGCCCCGACCGGCATGAGCGCCGTCCTGGGCGGTGACGAAGGGGAGGTCCTCGCCGCGATCGAGTCGCACGGCCTGACCCCGGCCAATGTCAACGGTGCCGGCCAGGTCGTCGCCGCCGGCACGCTCGACCAGCTCGCGGCCTTCGCCGCTGCTCCCCCGGCCCGGGCCCGGGTCATGCCGCTCAAGGTCGCCGGGGCCTTCCACACCTCGCACATGGCCCCTGTTGTCGACGACCTCGCTCGTCTGGCCCGCGCCGTCTCGACGCACGACGCCCGGGTCCCCCTCGTCTCCAACGTCGACGGCACCGTCGTGCACTCCGGCAGCGAGGTGCTGCGGCGCATCGTCAGCCAGGTGAGCAACCCGGTGCGCTGGGACCTGTGCATGGAGACGCTCAAGGACCTCGGGGTCACCGGCATCATCGAGATCCCGCCCGCCGGCGCCCTCACCGGCCTCGCCAAGCGCGGGCTCAGGGGCATCGAGGTCCTCGCGCTCAAGACGCCCGACGAGCTCGAGGCCGCGCACCGGATGGTCCGCGAGCACGGCACGAGCCGCCGGGCCACCGAGCCGACGTGGCGCCTGATCACCGCTCCGGTCAAGGGCACCGTCGGCATCACGACGGCCGAGCCCGGCTCGCCGGTCGCGGCCGGGGACGTCGTCGCCCGCATCTCCTCGCTGCGCGACACCCTCGAGGTGCGGGCCGAGCACCCCGGCACGGTCGTCGAGTGGCTCGTCGAGGACGGTGACCCCGTCTCGCCGGGGCAGCCTGTCCTGCGCCTGCACCCGCAGGGCGGCCTCGCGTGAGCACGCTCGGCGTCGCGCAGACGCTGCACCATGCTCGGATCACCGGCATCGGCGGCTACCGCCCGGAGCGGGTCGTCCCCAACAGCGAGATCGTCGCCGCCATCGACTCCTCCGACGAGTGGATCCGCGAGCGCTCCGGCATCGCCTCCCGGCACAAGGCTGCGCCTGACGAGAGCGTCGTCGACATGGCCGAGCACGCCTCCCGCGGTGCCCTCGCCTACGCCGGGCTCGACGCCACGCAGCTCGGTGCGGTGGTCGTGGCCACCGTGACCCACCCCTTCCAGACACCGGCTGCCGCACCCGAGCTCGCCTCTCGTCTGGGCTCGGCCGCCGCCGCCTTCGACGTCTCCGCGGCCTGCGCCGGCTACTGCCACGGCATCTCGCTCGCCAACGACATGGTCCGGGTCGGCACGGCCGAGCACGTGCTCGTCGTGGGGGTCGAAAAGCTGCTCGACTTCACCGACCCGCAGGACCGTGGCTCCGCCTTCATCTTCGGTGACGGAGCGGGCGCCGCGATCGTCTCCCGCAGCGACGTGCCGGGCATCTCCCCGACGGTCTGGGGCAGCGACGGCGAGCAGAAGGACCTCATCGCCCAGCGCGACTCGTGGAACCAGCTGCGCACCGACCGCGGCCTGCGCTGGCCCGCCATCGTCATGCAGGGCCCGAGCGTCTTCCGCTGGGCCGTGTGGTCCATGGCCAAGGAGGCGCAGCGCGCCCTCGACGTGGCCGGCGTGCGCGCGGACGAGCTCGCCGCCTTCATCCCCCACCAGGCCAACGCGCGGATCATCGACCAGATGGTCAAGACGCTCGGCCTGCCGCAGGACCTGCCCGTCGCCCGCGACATCGTCACGACCGCCAACACCTCGGCAGCCTCGATCCCCCTCGCCATGGAGCGCATGCTGCGCGAGGGCGAGGTCGAGCCCGGTGGCCTGGCCCTGCAGATCGGCTTCGGCGCCGGTCTCGTCTGGGCCGCCCAGGTCGTGACCCTGCCCTAGATCACCCGTCGGTCCGACGGGTCCTCGGACCAGCACCACCGCCCCACCCACAACAAAGGAGCAGTTCCATGGCATTCAGCGACCAGGAGATCCTCGACGGCCTCGCCGAGATCGTCTCGGAGGAGACCGGTGTCGACGCGTCCGAGGTGACCGCCGACAAGACCTTCACCGACGACCTCGACGTCGACTCGCTGTCGATGATGACGATCGCCGTGACCGCCGAGGAGAAGTTCGGGGCCAAGATCCCCGACGAGGAGGTCAAGAACCTCAAGACCGTCGGCGACGCCGTCACCTTCATCAAGGCCAACCAGGCCGCGTGAGCCGGGGGTCCTCCCTTCGTCACGAGCGAAGGGAGGACCCGCGCCTCTCCTCCCACCCCACCCGTCAGGAGCCCCGCATGACCTCTCCCCGGCCCACCGTCGTCGTCACCGGCCTCGGCGCCACGACCCCGCTCGGCGGCACCGCCGAGGAGACCTGGCAGGCGGCCCTCGCCGGCCGCTCCGGCGCCCGGACGCTCGACGCGTCGTGGGTCGAGGAGTACGAGCTGCCCGTCTCCTTCGCGGCCCAGCTCGCCGTCCCCGTCTCGCAGGTGCTCAAGAAGGTCGAGACCAAGCGACTCGACCCCTTCGCGCAGTACGCGCTCGTCGCCGCCCGTGAGGCCTGGGCCGACGCCGGCTCGCCGGAGGTCGACCCGGAGCGCCTCGCCAGCTCGGTCGGCACCGGCATCGGCGGTGTGCAGACCCTGCTCACCGCGTGGGAGGCCCTGCGCACCAAGGGTCCGCGCCGCGTCTACCCGCTGTCGATCCCGATGCTCATGCCCAACAGCGCCTCCGGCACCGTCTCGCTCGAGTTCGGCGCCCGCGCCGGCGCGCACACCCTCGTCTCCGCCTGCTCCTCCGGCGCCGAGTCGATCGGGTACGGCGCCCACCTCATCCGCGAGGGGCTCGCCGACGTCGTCATCGCCGGCGGGTCGGAGGCGTCGATCCACCCGCTGCCCATCGCCGGCTTCGCCTCGATGCAGGCCCTGTCGACGCGCAACGACTCCCCCGAGACCGCCTCGCGCCCCTACGACACCGACCGCGACGGATTCCTCCTCGGCGAGGGCGGCGCCATCCTCGTCCTCGAGTCCGAGGAGCACGCCCGCGCCCGCGACGCCCGGATCATCTGCGAGCTCGCCGGCTTCGGCGTGAGTGCCGACTCGCACCACATCGCCGCCCCCGAGCCCGAGGGCGCCGGTGCCTCCCGGGCCATGGCCGACGCGGTCCGCGACGCCGGTGCCACACCCGCCGACGTGTGCCACATCAACGCCCACGCGACGTCGACCCCCGTCGGCGACGTCGCCGAGGTGGCGGCGATCCGTCGGGCCTTCGGTGCCGACGCCGACCACATGGCCATCAGCGGCACGAAGTCGATGACCGGCCATCTCCTCGGCGCCGCCGGCGCCCTCGAGGCGGTCTTCGCCGTGCAGGCCGTCCGCGACCGGGTCGCCCCGCCGACGATCAACATCGACCACCTCGACCCCGCGGTCGACCTCGACATCGTGCGCGACCAGCCCCGTCAGCTCGCCGCCGACGGTGACCTGCTCGTCCTGGACAACTCCTTCGGCTTCGGGGGGCACAACGTCGCCCTGGCCTTCAGGAGCCACGCGTGACCCGCCAGCCCAATGCCGCCTCGGCCGCGGTCGGCAAGCGCGTCAAGGTCCCGCGCGAGGAGGACCCGCGCAACCCGAACCACCGCCTGGCCGCCTTCCTCGACGAGGGCTCGCTCGAGCTGATCACCGAGGACGACGACTCGGGCATGCTCGCCGCGACCGGCACGGTCGGTGGCCAGCCGGTCGTCGTCTTCGCCTCCGATGCGACGATCATGGGCGGCGCGATGGGCGTCGCCGGGTGCACGGTCGTCGTCGCCGCATACGAGCGCGCCCTCGCCGACGGCGTGCCCGTCCTCGGCCTGTGGCACTCGGGCGGCGCGCGCCTGCCCGAAGGCGTCGTCTCGCTCCACGCGGTCGGCGAGGTCTTCGCGATCATGACCCGTGCCTCGGGCAAGATCCCGCAGATCTCCGTCGTCATCGGCGCCGCCGCCGGCGGCGCGGCCTACGGGCCGGCACTCACCGACATCGTCATCCTCGCCCCGGAGGGGCGGATCTTCGTCACCGGGCCGGACGTCGTCCGGTCGGTCACGGGTGAGGACGTCGACGCCCTTCGTCTCGGTGGACCGGAGCCGCACGGTCGCCGCTCGGGGGTCGTCCACGTGCTCGCCGAGTCCATCGACGACGCCTTCGGCCGGGCCGGCACCCTGTGCCGGCTGCTCGGCGACCAGGGCGACTTCGACCTCGCCGCGGTCACCGACGTCGACCTGGCGGAGCAGCTGCCCGAGTCGGCCAAGCGGGCCTACGACGTCCACCCCCTCGTCGAGCAGCTGCTCGACGAGGGAGAGGTCCAGGAGCTGCACGGCCGGTGGGCGCCCAACATCGTGACGACGCTCGGTCGCATGGGCGGACGCACCGTGGGCGTCATCGCCAACAATCCGATGCGGCTGGGCGGCTGCCTCGACTCCTCGTCGGCGGAGAAGGCCGCCCGCTTCGTGCGGATGTGCGATGCCTTCGGTGTCCCGCTCGTCGTACTCGTCGACGTCCCCGGCTACCTCCCCGGGGTCGGTCAGGAGTGGGACGGCGTCGTGCGGCGGGGAGCCAAGCTGCTGCACGCCTTCGCCGAGGCGGTCGTGCCGCGGGTCTCCGTCGTCACCCGAAAGACCTACGGCGGGGCCTACATCGCGATGAACTCCCGTTCCCTGGGCGCCACCAAGGTCTTCGCCTGGCCCGACGCCCACGTGGCCGTCATGGGGTCGGTCGCCGCGATCCGCATCCTGCACCGACGCCGCCTGGCCGAGGTCGACGAGTCGGAACTGGCCGAGGTCGAGCAGCAGCTCGCCGACGAGCACGACCGCCTCTCCGGCGGTCTGCCGCGAGCCGTGGAGATCGGCGTCGTCGACGAGATCGTCGAGCCGACCCGCACGCGGTCGGCGGTCGCGACGGCACTGGCCGAGGCGCCTGCTCGCCGCGGCGAGCACGGCAACATCCCGCTCTGACGAGCGCGACCCACGCTGCGTCGGCGTGACCGGAGTGTCTCACTCAGGTCACGCCGGCGCCCATGTGTGACCGCAGGCACAGACCGGGCACTATGTTGCTCGCATGCCGAGCGACACCTCCACCAGCGCCACCGCCACCAGCGAGACCGCCACCCACGAGCCCCTCGTCGTGCTCACCGACGTCAACAAGCACTTCGGGCAGCTGCACGTCCTCAAGGACATCAACCTCACCGTCGGGCGCGGCGAGGTCGTCGTCGTCATCGGCCCGTCGGGCTCGGGCAAGTCGACGCTCTGCCGCACGATCAACCGGCTCGAGACCTACGAGTCGGGCAGCATCACCGTCGACGGCAAGCCGCTGCCGGAGGAGGGCAAGGAGCTGGCCCGACTGCGCGCCGACGTCGGCATGGTCTTCCAGTCCTTCAACCTCTTCGCGCACAAGACGATCCTCGACAACGTGACGCTCGGTCCGATCAAGGTGCGCAAGAAGTCCAAGGCCGAGGCGACCCAGCGCGCCCACGAGCTGCTGACCCGGGTGGGCGTCGACGCCCAGTCCGCGAAGTACCCCGCCCAGCTCTCCGGCGGCCAGCAGCAGCGGGTGGCCATCGCCCGCTCGCTCGCGATGGACCCCAAGGTCATGCTCTTCGACGAGCCGACGTCGGCCCTCGACCCCGAGATGATCAACGAGGTCCTCGACGTCATGACCCAGCTGGCCCAGACCGGCATGACGATGATCGTCGTCACCCACGAGATGGGCTTCGCGCGCCGCGCGGCCGACCGGGTCGTCTTCATGGCCGACGGGCAGATCGTCGAGACGGCGACGCCCGAGGAGTTCTTCACCAACCCGCAGAGCGATCGTGCCAAGGACTTCCTCGGCAAGATCCTCAGCCACTGACCACGCACGACCCAACCAGGAGGAACAGCATGATGACGCGACGACTCGGCGCAGCAGGAGCAACCCTTGTCCTCGCCCTGGGCCTGGCGGCCTGCGGTGACGACAGCGGCGACGGAGGCGGATCGGGAGGCGACAGCATCAAGATCGGGATCAAGTTCGACCAGCCCGGCCTCGGTCTCAAGGAGGGCAACTCGTACTCGGGCTTCGACGTCGACGTGGCCAACTACGTGGCCAAGGAGATGGGCAAGACCGACGTGCAGTTCGTCCAGGCCCCGAGCAAGCAGCGCGAGGACCTCATCGCCACCGGCCAGGTGGACCTCATCTTCGCGACCTACTCGATCACCGACGAGCGCAAGGAAAAGGTCTCCTTCGCCGGCCCGTACTTCATCGCCGGCCAGGACCTGCTCGTCGCCACGGACGCCAAGATCACCGGGCCCAAGGATCTCGACGGCAAGAAGCTGTGCTCGGTCACCGGCTCCACCTCGGCGGACAACGTCAAGGAGGAGGTCCCGGGCGTCAACCTCCAGGAGTTCGACACCTACTCCAAGTGCGCCGAGGCGGTCTCCAAGGGCCAGCTCGACGCCCTGACGACCGACGACACGATCCTCGCCGGCTATGCGGCGCAGGACCAGTACAAGGGCAAGCTCAAGGTCGTCGGTGCCCCCTTCTCCGAGGAGCGCTACGGCGTCGGCCTCAAGAAGGGCGACACCAAGCTCTGCGAGCAGGTCAACGAGGCGCTGACCAAGATGGTCGACGACGGCGAGTGGGACAAGGCGGTGGAGAAGAACTTCGGGCCGGCCGGCTTCAAGGTGGACTCCAAGACGAACCCGCCGAAGCTCGACTCCTGCTCCTGACCGACGAGGACGAAGGGGGCCGGCCGCCCGCGCGCGGCGGCGTCGGCCCCCTTCGTCCCTCCGCTGACGACGCCATCGACAAGGAGTAGTGGATGAGCGAGCTCTTCCAGCAGTTCGACGTGTGGGGAGCCTTCTGGCTGACCATCAAGCTGGCGGTGTTGTCCCTCGCAGGGGCCCTCGTGCTCGGCACGATCATCGCGATCATGCGGGTCTCGCCGGTGGCGATCTTCCGCTTCGGCGGGGCCGCCTACGTCAACATCGTGCGCAACACGCCACTGACCCTGATCCTGACCTTCACCATCATGGTCATGCTCTACGACCTCGGCATCAACCTCGCCGACGAGAGCAGCCCGACGTCGATCACCGACAACGGCGTGCGCTGGGCGATCGTCGGGCTGGCCGTCTACCACGCGGCCTTCGTCTGCGAGGCGATCCGCAGCGGTATCAACACCGTGCCCGCCGGGCAGGCCGAGGCCGCCCGCTCTCTCGGTCTGGGCTTCACCCAGAACCTGCGGTACGTCGTCCTGCCCCAGGCGGTCCGCGGCGCCATCGCGCCGCTCGCCTCGGTGACCATCGCCCTCATCAAGAACACGACCGTCGCGGCGGCCATCGGCGTCGCCGAGACCGCGGCCTTCATGAACGAGGCGATCGAGCTGCGGGCAGACCTCAACTACGTGACCTTCGCCCTCGTGGCCGGGTTCTTCCTGCTCCTCACCCTGCCGATCGGCATCGGGCTGACGAGCCTGTCGCGGCGGATGGCGGTCAAGCGATGAGCGCCCAGACCGTCCTCTTCGACAACCCCGGCCCCCGAGCGCGGATGCGCTACCGCATCATCGCCGTGCTCGGCCTGGTCCTCGCCGCCGCGGTCGCCTGGGTCGTCGTCGGCAAGCTCAACGAGTACGAGGAGTTCTCCGGCGCGAAGTGGTCGCCGATGGCGACCTGGGAGACCTGGCGCTACTACCTGCTCATGGGCCTGTGGAACACCATCAAGGCGGCCGCGCTGTCGGTCGTCGGCGCGAGCATCTTCGGCTTCGTCTTCGGCTCGGGGCGGCTGTCGGCCCATGCCGGGGTCCGCTGGGTCAGCGGTGCCGTCGTCGAGTTCTTCCGCGCCATCCCCGTGCTGATCATGATGATCTTCTTCTTCGGGATCTACGCCTACAACGGCGTCTTCTCCGCCGACCTCAACCCGCTGGCCGCGGTCGTCACCGCCCTCACCCTCTACAACGGATCGGTCATGGCCGAGCTGCTGCGCTCCGGCGTGCACTCGCTGCCCGCCGGGCAGCGTGAGGCGGGCCTGGCCGTCGGCCTCTCCCCCGGTCAGGTGCTGCGCTCGATCCAGATCCCGCAGGCCGTGACGGCCATGCTGCCGGCGCTGGTGAGCCAGCTCGTCGTCATCCTCAAGGACACCGCGCTCGGCACGGTCATCACCTACCCGGAGCTGCTGCAGCAGGGGCAGAACCTCTCCTCGTTGCACTCCAACATCTTCGCGGCGCTCGTCGTCGTCGCGATCGTCTTCATCGTCGTCAACTGGGGTCTGACCTCGCTCGCGGGCCTGCTCGAGCGGCGGATCAACCGCCGCGGACGCACCGCCGGCGATGCGCTGGCGACGGCCCCGACCGTGGCCGGGGCGGCGGCCGATGACTAGCATCGGAGCATGGACGAGCGCACGCCCGTGAAGATGTCCGTCGACGAGTGCTGGCAGGCCCTCCGGGGCCACGAGTTCGGCCGGCTCGCGTTCCACCTCCTCGGCGACGTGCACCTCACCCCGATCAACTACGCCGTCGACGGCGAGACCCTGCTCCTGCGGACCGCCGAGGGCAACAAGCTGCTCAGCGTCGTCCTGCAGGGCTCGGTCGCGCTCGAGATCGACGAGCTCGGCACCGAGGAGGCGTGGTCGGTCGTCGTGCGCGGCACGACCCGGCTGCTCGAGGGCGACGAGGAGTACCGCGCCGAGCGGGTGCCGCTGCGCCCGTGGGTCGGTGACGACAAGCACCACGTCGTCGAGATCGCGCCGATCGAGGTGAGCGGTCGCCGGTTCCGCCTGTCCAAGCCGTGGGAGCACATGACCCCCGTGAGCTGACGGGCACGCGAGAAGGCGCCGCACGGACGAGCTGGCTCTGCACGCGTCACGAAGGGGGGCCGCGCCAAGGAGGGTGCGCGGCCCCCCTTCGTCGTGGGGCGTGGGTCGTGCGGCGGTCAGCCGACCTTGTGCAGCCAGCGGACCGGGGCGCCGTCGCCGGCGTGGCGGAAGGGCTCGAGCTCGGCGTCCCAGGCGTCGCCGAGCAGCTCGCCGAGCATGTCCTCGACGGCCTCGCCCGCGCCCTGGGCGAGGGTCATGACCTCACGCAGGCGGTTTTCGTGCAGGACGACGTCGCCGGAGGCGCTGATCGTCGCGTGGTGGATGCCGAGGGTGGGCGTGTGGCTCCAGCGGGAGCCGTCGAGACCCGGCGTGGGCTCCTCGGTGACTTCGTACCGCACGTTGTCCCAGCCGCGCAGGGCGGAGGCGAGCTTGGCGCCGGTACCGGGCTCCCCGGTCCAGGAGAACTCGGCACGCTTGAGCGACCGGCCGAGAGGCTGCTCGATCCAGTCCAGTGACACAGCCTGATCCAGCACGGACTCGAGCGCCCACGTGATGTGGGGACACAGGGCCGTCGGGGTGCTGTGGATGAACACCACACCTCGGGTGCTGACACGCTTACCTGCAGACATCTCGATCCTCCTTGAGTGCGATGGACGTCTTCCCCAACGCCAGGCACTGCCATGGGATCGAGCTGCTGCCACGGGTCTCGCTCGTGGGTGTGCTGCTCGCACGATGTGTGGTTGTGCCGCCATTCTGCCCCATCGGGCACAGGAGCACCACCCCTCACCCACGCCCCACCCGTATCGGGCACCACCGACGTCACGGGGTACTCTCACGCCGTCGCCCTCGGGCGAAGGGGCGATAGCTCAGTCGGTCAGAGCAGCGGACTCATAATCCGTCGGTCCTGGGTTCAAGCCCCAGTCGCCCCACCGAGTGGAGCCCGCACAGCGGTGCACGACGGACCTGAATGCGAATCCGCGCACTACGCTGCCCGGGGCGATCCATACGACCGATGTCGTCCGGCTCCCGATCACCCGCGGCGCAGGACTTCTCAGGAGAAGCGATGAGTTCCACCGATCCCGTCCGTCCGGGCTGGCGGCAGGTGCTGCCTCCGGCTGTCGCCGTGCTCCTGGCCGTCGTCGTGATCGGCGAGATCGCGTGGGCCGCCTACATCATCACCGGCTCCGACGATCTGGAGCCGCACTCCGTGCCCGCGGTCGTCGCCGCCGATCCCGTCGTGGCGGAGAGCGTGGCCCGGCACTACGACGCGCTGCCGGGACGACCCGTCGACCTGCGTGCCGTGGCCGACGAGGACGCGGCACGCGCAGCCTTGGCCGACGGGTCCGCACGGGCGGCCCTCGTGGTCGATCTCGACGGGTCGACGGACCGACTGCTCCTGGCCTCGGCCAACGACGACGTCCTCGACGACGCCATCCGTGACCGGGTCGAGCGGAGCGAGCAGCGCATCAACCGGGAGGTCTCCGTCGAGACCGTCGGGTCGGCCGACGCGGACGAGCGACGAGAGGCGGCCCGCCTCGCCGTCGCCCTCGCCCTGCTCCTCGGCTTCCTCGTCGCCGTGGGCACGAGCCTGCGCGCGGGGCCGGTGGCCAGCGGCCTGCGGCAGGGGCTACGACGCCTCCTGGTCGTCGGCGTCCTGTCGGCCCTCGGCGGCGCCGTCATCGGGGTGCTCGCGCTGCGCGGCGACACGTGGGCCGTGGTGCTCGTACCGGCCACGGTGGCCGGGGCGAGCGCGGCGACCGCGCTCGCGCTCGAGGCGCTCTTCGGGTGGGCCGGCCTCGGGCTGGCCGTCGTCGCCTTCTTCGCCACGGGCGCACCCGTGCTCACCCGAGTGGACCGCTACCTCGTCGGCGAACCCTGGTCCAGCATCGCGACCCTCGGGCTGCCCGGAGCCGGGCTCGAGACCGCGACCGAGCTGAGCCTCCACGGGCGGCTCGCGCCGGAGCCGTCCGCCGTGGTCCTCGTGTGGCTCGTCACCGCACCGCTCGTCATCCTCCTCGCCCGGGTCGTGCGCCAGCGCCAGGAGGTGCCCTCCCCGGTCGACGACGACGGGATGCGCCACATCGGTGGGATGAACGGCTGGCGCATCCGGGTACTCGGGGTCGTCGCTCCGCTCACGGCGGCGATGCTCGTGCTCTCCTTCGTCGTGCCACGCGCCGAGGTCTCCGCTGCACCGCGCCTCGCCTCGCTCGCCGCCAGCGCGGACTGTGTGAGGTCAGGCAGCGTGACGTCGGTCGCCGATCTCAACCGGATCGCCGCGATGCGCGGCACCGATGACTTCCGCGGGGGTGACGTCGGCGCCGATGCCCTGCTTCAGGACGGCCGGCGTGCCTGGCTCTTCGGCGACACCCTGCAGGACGGGGTGACGGGGTCCGGTTATGTCCGCAACTCGATGCTCGTCACGGACGAGAAGTGCATCCGGGCCGTCGTTCCGGAGAACGGCGGGGCCCTCGTCCCCGACCGGACGGGTGCGGGCGAGAGCCCGGTCGGGTACTGGCCCATGTCGACGGTCGTCGACGAGCGGGCTGGCTACGACCTGCTCTACGTGACGACCCAGCGCGTGCGCACCACCGGCTCGGACGCCTTCGGCTTCGAGAACCTCGGGCTGTCCGTCGCCGTCTTCGTCGTGCCCATCGGTGGGACCCCACAGCTCCTCGAGCGCCGTGACATCGGCCCGGACAGAGACGACCGAGACCACCCGACGTGGGGTGCGGCGACCACGCTCACCGGGCGTGGCGACGACCGGTGGCTGTACGTCTTCGGCACCGCGAACCCCGGCACCGACAAGGCGTGGGGCTACTCCCTTCGCGTGGCGAGGGTACGACCTGACGACTTCCTGGACCAGGACCGCTGGCGCTACTGGGACGGCTCGGAATGGTCCCGCGAGGAGGACGACGCCACCGAGATGATCCCCGCCAAGGACGGGGTCTCGCAGACGTTGAGCGTCTTCACCCAGGGCGACCGGTGGTACGCGCTCAGCAAGCGCAACGACCTGCTCGGCAGCGACATCACCGTGTGGAGCGCTGACTCCCCGACCGGCCCCTGGTCCTCGGGCACCGCGGTCAAGAGGATCCCGAAGGGCGGGACCGGCCAGGTGCGCTACATGCCTCTGGCCCACCCGACCCTCTTCCCGAAGGAGGGCAGCGTCGTCGCCTCGTACAGCACCAACGACATCAACAGCGAGCGGGTCGCCGCCGACCCGCTGCGGTACCGTCCCCAGTTCGTGGAGGTGCCACTTCCCCGATGATGTCCCTGCGGCGGGCTCCCACCCGATCCAGTGCGCGGGCCTGCGAGGATGGAGCCGTCCGACGAAGGGGGTAGATGTGCGCCGCACCGCCGTGCTGGCCTCGGCCGCGATCACCGCTGCCCTGGTGACGGGCTGCGTCCGCCCCGTCGACGTCGAGCCGACCGGCACCACCAGCGCGAGCCCGGGGTCGACCTCCACCCCGGCCCCCACGACGAGCCAGACGTCCGCGCTCCACCAGACCGACGCGCCGAGCTCGCTGCGGGTGGCCATCACCTTCGACCAGCCGGGGGTCGGGCTGCGCGAGGGCGACACCTACAGCGGGCTCGACGTCGACGTGGCCCGCTACGTCGCGCGCTACATCGGCGTGACCCGGATCAGCTTCGTCGAGGCGGTCACCGAACAGCGCGAGACCCTGCTCGCGACCGGGCAGGCCGACCTCGTGCTCGCGGCCTACTCGATCACCCCGGACCGGTCCGACGACGTGACCTTTGCCGGGCCCTACCTGTCCACCGGTCAGGGGCTGCTCGTGCGCTCCCGCAGTCGGATCCGCACGCCCGAGCAGCTCCCCGGTTTCACCGTGTGCAGCGTGCAGGGCTCGACCTCGACCGAGGAGCTCGTCGACAACCACCCCGGCCTGCACCTGACGGTTCAGCCTCGTCTGTCGGACTGCGTGGACCTGCTCAAGGAGAGCAAGGTCAACGCCGTGACGGCGGACGCCGCCGTGCTCTCCGGCTACGCCCGGGAGTCGTCCGCGCCCGACGTGCTCCGCACGAGCAGCACGACCTTCACCACGGAGCGCTGGGGTGTCGCGATGCGCCGCGACGACACGGACCTGTGCGAGGACGTCAACGATGCGTTGGCCGACATGGTCGAGACCGGGGCGTGGAAGCGCGCGGTCCGCAGCAACCTCGGCACGAGCTCCACGCTCCCCCGCCGGACCCTCACCCCGCCGAGACTGCAGGCCTGCCCGGAGCCTCGTCCGTCGACCACCTCGAGCGACGGGTCGACCCCGACGTCGAGCTGAGCCCGCCCCGGCACGCCGAAGGCCCGCGGTCCGATCGGACCGCGGGCCTTCGTCTGGGGCTCCCCCACTTGGACTCGAACCAAGAACCCTCCGATTAACAGTCGAATGCTCTGCCAATTGAGCTATAGGGGATCGCGCCGAAGCGCTGCGCCACCATAGCAAGAAGGTGGCGCGGATACGAAAACGAGGGGGTCGATCAGCCCTCGCCCGCCAGCAGGTCGGCGTGGTGCCGGGCCGCGACGTCGGGGTGGGCCCGCAGCCGCGCCTTGAGCAGGTTGTCCCCGTAGCGCGCGGAGATGACGTTGGAGGCGTCCTGGGTGACCCCGCGAGCGCGCTCCGCGTACTCGGGACGAAGGGGGACGACCGGCACCTCGGCCGCGAGACCGGGGTTGAAGAAGAAGGGGATCGACAGCCGCTCGGTCCCGAGCGCGGGCGCGGTGACCCGGTGGGAGGTCGCCCGCAGGTAGCCGTCGGTCACCGCCTCCATGAGCTCGCCGATGTTGACGACGAAGCAGTCGTCGGTGGGCGGCACGTCGATCCACCCGTCGTCGGTCTGCACCTGCAGGCCGCCCTGGCCGGGCTCGATGAGGAGCAGGGTGAGGAAGCCGGGGTCCTTGTGGTCGCCGACGCCCTGGGAGGTCTCGACGGTGCCGGGATAGCGCACGATCTTCAGCAGCGTCGACGCGTCGTCGAAGGTCGCGTCGAAGTGGTCGGCGGGCGCGCCGAGCGCGAGCGCCCACTGCGACATCAGCCGGCGGCCGATGATGCCGAGCCGCTCGGTCCACGCCTCGGTGACGGTGCGCAGCTGCGGCAGCGCGGCGGGCCACTGGTTGGGCCCGTCGAGCCGCAGGTAGGGCGGGTCGACGACGGTCCGCTCGGGCATCTCGGGACCGATGTCGATCTGCTCGCGGTAGTCGACCTGCCCCTGGGTGAGCTCGCCGCCCAGCCGCGTCCATCCACGGAAGTGGGGGCTGTGGGTCATCTCGATCGCCCGCTTGTCCTCCTCCGGGAGGGCGAAGAAGGCCCGACCGATGTCGAAGAGCTCGTCGACGACCGCGCGGTCGATGCCGTGGCGCAGGTGGAAGAAGCCGACCTCGCGCGTCGCGACCCGCAGCTGCTCCCGGAATCGCTCCTGCGCCTCGGGACCTGCGTCGAGGTCGGCCAGGTCGAGGACGGGCAGGGCATCACGCGTCATGTCCCCACCATAGGAAGGGCACCCCCGGCGATCGAGACCCGGTCAGCCCTAGGACGGCCGGGCGCACCGGTCAGGCCTGCCGGCCCACCTGCTCCGCGAGCCGGTCGGCGACCGCCTCCGTCGCCGCGACGAGCTCCGGGTCGTCGGGGTCGCACCCGCGTCCGACGATCGTCTGGGCCAGCACCACGTCGGAGGCGAGGTCACGACGCAGCACGACCCGCGCGCGGCGGGTGCGGTCGAGAGCGACCTCCTCGACGAGGACGATGCTCGCCTGCACGCGCTCTCGGAAGAGGTCCGGCACTCCCCCGGGTCGGGTGAGGCGCCACCGACCGGCAGGCGATCCGTCGACCCAGGTGACGGACAGGACGTCGGTGTCGGGGTCCCAGCGGCCGCGGTCGACGAGGTGCCAGGGACGCCCTTCGTCGAGGTCTCCGCCGGGGACGACCAACCGCTGGGTCGTGATGACCACGACCTCCTCGTCGGCAGTCGCGGCCGTCGCGAGGACCCTCTCCCCCGCGAGCGTCGTCAGCCCCTCGGGCACGGGCACGGCCCGGGCTCGCGGCAGGCGGCTCCACAGGGCCATCACTGGACTTCTTCGCGCAGGGCGGCCCGCTCGCGCTCGAGGGACTGCAGGCTCAGCGACAGCTCGCGCAGCAACGCCTGGTCGGCCGTCGGGTCGGCGGCCAGGCGACGCATCTGCGCCATGCCGTCGGAGATGCGCCGGCCGACGGCGACCTCCCGCACGCGCACGAGGAGCGAGCGGGTGTAGTGCGGCGGCGGCATCCCCGTCGACGGGTCGTGCACCACCGGCAGCGGCGCGACCGACAGCTCGGCGACGAGCGAGGAGACGGCCAGTGGCGTCGCCTCGTCGATCCGCGCGTGCCACGCCGACAGGCTCTCGGACTCGCGCAGCGGCCCCACCTCGCGCACCGCGTCGAAGACCGCGCGGTGCGCCGGCGCGACGAAACCCTCGGGCTCGACGGCGTCGAGGTCCGCCGGGGTGAAGAGCGAGGGGTGCTGGAGCATCGACTGGAGCAGCTGGCGCTCGGCCATGACGATCGGGTCGCGCAGGTCCGGGCTCGGTACCCCGGAGGCGGCCTCCCCGGCCGTCGGCTCGGGTGACTCGACCTCGCCGTGGCGGGCCTCCCCCTTCGCCTCCTCACGCGCCTGGATGCGACCGGCGCGGCTCACCGCGTCGCGCATCTGCTCGACCTCGACGCCGACCCAGCCGGCGACGGTCCGGACGTACTCCGGCCGCAGGGAGGAGTCACGGATGCTGTTGATGATCGGGGCGACGGCACCCATGCCCCGCACCCGCCCCTCGGCGGTGTCGAGGTCGAAGCGCGCCAAGGTCGTGCGGACCGCGAACTCGAACATCGGGACGGCGTCGGCGACCAGCTCACGCACCGCGAGGTCCCCCTCGCGCAGCCGCAGGTCGCAGGGGTCCATGCCCTCCCGGGCCACGGCCACGAAGCTCTGGCTGGCCCACTTGTCGTCCTGGGCGTAGGCCTTCATCGCCGCCTTCTGCCCCGCGGCATCACCGTCGAAGGTGAAGACCACCTTGGCCGGGGCGAGGTCGGCCTCGTCACGGACGATCCGCCGGATGACCTTGATGTGGTCCTCGCCGAAGGCCGTGCCGCACGTCGCGACCGCCCCCTCGACCCCCGACAGGTGCGCCGCCATGACGTCGGTGTAGCCCTCGACGACGACGACCTGGCGCTCGTCACGGATCGCCTTCTTGGCCAGGTCGAGCCCGTAGAGGACGGTGGACTTCTTGTAGATCGGCGTCTCGGTCGTGTTGAGGTACTTCGCCGCGATGCGGTCGTTGTCCCACAGCCGGCGCGCGCCGAAGCCGATCGTGTCGCCGGTGATGTCGCGTATCGGCCAGATGAGCCGTCCGCGGAAGCGGTCGTAGAGCCCGCGCGAGCCACGACCGCACAGACCGCCGACGGTCAGCTCCTCGTCGGTGAACCCCTTGGCGCGCAGGTGCCGGGCGAGCTCCTCGCCACCGCGCGGTGCGTAGCCGATGCCGAAGAGCTTGGCCTCCGGCGAGGCGAAGCCCCGCTCGCGCAGGAAGTCGCGCCCGATGCGCGCCTCGGGCGTCTCGAGGAGACGGGAGTGGTAGTACTCCGCGGCCACGCGGTGGGCCTCGAGCAGCCGCGACCGCTTGCCGAGCCCGACGCCGTCACGGGGGCCGCCCCCTTCGTCGTAGCGCAGCTCCATGCCGAGCTTGCCGGCGAGCCGCTCGACGGCCTCGGCGAAGGTCAGGTGGTCGAGCTTTTGCACGAAGGAGATGACGTCGCCGCCCTCGCCACAGCCGAAGCAGTGGTAGGCACCGACGGTCTCGCGCACGGTGAAGCTCGGCGTCTTTTCGTCGTGGAAGGGGCACAGGCCCTTCATCGACCCGATGCCGGCGGGGCGCAGCGAGACGTGCTCACGGACGACATCGGTGATCGAGGAGCGCTCCTTGACCGCCTGCACGTCCTCCGCGCGGATCCGTCCCGCCACTGCTCACCTCACACGCTCGACCCGGGTGCCGTCGAGTCTAGGTGGCCCGTCCGACAGCAGCCGCCCCAGGCCGAGGGCGGCCGCTCGTCAGCAGTGGGCCGCGTGCAGGGCGAGCGCGCGCACGTCGGTCAGGCCGGCGACCTGGTCGACGACGACCCGCAGCCGAGCCGTGTCGTCCGCGGCGAGGGCCAGGTCCGCGCTGAGGTCGGCGTCGAGCCGGCCCTCGGGGTCGGCCGCGAACCACGAGACCAGGTCGGCGACGACGGCCCGCTGGTGGGCGTACTCGCCGTCGCGCTCGCCGGAGAACATGACGAAGTGGGCGGCCACCGCCTTGAGCACCGCCACCTCGGCCCGCGAGTCGTCCGGCACGACGAGTCGGGCGTCGTAGCGCCCGAGGTCCCCCGGGCCGTGGACGGCCCGCGTCGCCTGCTCGGCGGCGTGGACGAAACGACCGATGAGCCGCGAGGTCATGTCCTTGAGCGCTGCGAGGTCGACCCGCGACCCGTCGTGCCGCTCGGGGACCGCGCCGGTCGCGAGGATCCGCTCGAGACCCTCACCGACGGCGTCACGGCCGAGGTCGGCGGCGAAGTGCCGCACCGCGGTGTCGAGGACGTCGTCGGTGTCGGCCGCGTCGCGCAGCCGCCGCAGGTCGAGCCGCCTCGAGGCGACTGCATCCTCCACGTCGTGCACCGAGTAGGCGACGTCGTCGGACCAGTCCATGACATCGGCCTCGAGGCAGCGCACGAAGCCGCCGGGGCTCCCAGCACGCATCCAGTCGAAGACCGGCAGATCGTCCTCGTACACCCCGAACTTGGGGGTGGGCACGGGGCCACGACCGCGGCGCCACGGGTACTTGGTCGCCGCGTCGAGGCTGGCACGGGTGAGGTTGAGCCCGGCCGGGCGGCCGTCTGGGTGGACCCGCTTGGGCTCGAGGCGGGTGAGGATGCGCAGGGTCTGCGCATTGCCCTCGAAGCCGCCGATGTCGGCCGCGACCTCGTCGAGGGCCGTCTCGCCGTTGTGGCCGAAGGGAGGATGCCCCAGGTCGTGCGCGAGGCAGGCCACCTCGACGACGTCGGCGCGGCACCCCAGTGCGCCACCGAACTCCCGGCCGATCTGGGCCACCTCGAGGCTGTGTGTGAGTCGGTTGCGCACGAAGTCGTCGCTGCCCGGCCCCAGGACCTGGGTCTTCGCCGACAGGCGCCGCAGCGCAGCAGAGTGGATGAGGCGGCCGCGGTCCCGGGCGAAGTCGTCCCGGTCGGCGCGCTTGTGCACCGGGTCCTCGGAGACCCAACGCTCGCGATCGCTGAGGTTGCTCACGACTGTGAGCCTATGCGCACGTGGGGCTCAGCCGCCGTCGGCGACCGACTGCTCGGCGGCAGCGACCTGGGCGCGCTGGGCCTCGTCGAGGTCCTGCGAGGCCAGCCAGTTCTCCGGGAGCGCGACGACCCGGGAGGACCCGGCGCGACCACGCTGACCCTCCGCGGCGTCACCGGGCCACGGGCTGGACGCGTCCATCGTCTCGATGAGCCGGTCGAGGGCGGCGAGCGAGTCGACGAGCGCAAGCTGGTTGCGCACGGTCGAGCCGGCCGGGAAGCCCTTGAGGTACCACGCGATGTGCTTGCGGATGTCGCGGCAGGCGCGCAGCTCGTCGCCCCCGTAGAAGTCGGTGAGCAGCTCCGCGTGGCGTCGCAGGGTGGCGGTCACCTCGCCCAGGGTCGGGCGCACCCGCACCTGCGCACCGGCGAAGGCCGCGGACAGGTCGGCGAAGAGCCAGGGACGGCCGAGGCAGCCGCGACCGACGACGACGCCGTCGCAGCCGGTCTCCTCGACCATGCGCAGGGCGTCCTCGGCCGACCAGATGTCGCCGTTGCCGAGGACGGGCACCGACGTGACCGTCTCCTTGAGCAGCTTGATCGCCGACCAGTCGGCCTGCCCGGAGTAGGCCTGCGAGGCGGTACGGCCGTGCAGCGCGACGGCGGCGACGCCCTCCTCCACGGCGGCCGTCGCGGCCTCGAGGTAGGTGAGGTGCTCGTCGTCGATGCCCTTGCGCATCTTGACGGTGACGGGGACCTCCCCCTTCGCCCCCTCGGTGACCGCGGCGGAGACGATGGCCCGGAAGAGGTCGCGCTTCCACGGCAGGGCGGCGCCGCCGCCCTTGCGGGTCACCTTGGGCACCGGGCAGCCGAAGTTGAGGTCGATGTGGTCCGCGCGGTCCTCGGTGACGAGCATCCGCACGGCGGCGGCGGTCGTCGCCGGGTCGACGCTGTAGAGCTGCACGCTCCGCGGGCGCTCGTCCCCGTCGTGCTCGATGAGACGCATCGACTCGGGGGTGCGCTCGACGAGCGCGCGCGAGGTGACCATCTCGTTGACGTAGAGGCTGCTCGCGCCGGTGAGGCCGCTCGCGGCGAGTCCCGCGTCACCGGCTTCGCGGCACAGCCGGCGGAAGGCGCGGTTGGTGATGCCGGCCATCGGCGCGAGGACGACCGGCGAGTCGATGACGTGCCGGCCGATGCGAAGGGGAGGCAGCACGCGCTCCCCCGGAATCGCCGGGGTGGTCTGGGCAAGGGCGGAGGTCGTCATCGCACCTCCCAGTGTCGCACCGGCGGGGCCGGCAGGGACAATCGTGGTCATGGCTCCGATCACCCCCGGGTACCGCCCCGTCATCGGCTGGGCGCTGCTGTGCCTGGCCCTCGGAGTGGTCGCCGTCGTCGTCGCGGTTGCCCGGTTCGCGGACCTGCCGGACCCGTACCCGACCCACTTCGGGCTCGGTGGCCAGGCGGACCGGTTCTCCCCCAGGTCGCGGGGTGCGGTGCTCGGCCCCGTCGTCGTGGGGCAGCTGAGCGGACTGGTCGTCACCGCCATGACGCTCGCCCTCCCCGACCGGGCGGCCCGCCTGCGCACCCCGCTGGCCGCCCTCGGGTGCGCGATCGGTGGTGGCATCGCCCTGATGTCGATCCAGCAGTACCTCGCTGCCGATGGCACGCCCGCGGCGTGGGGCTTCTGGGCCTTCCTCGTCCTCGTCCTGGCCACCACGGTGTGGCTCGTCGTCGTCAGCCTGCGGGTCGCGCGCACGGAGCTCGCCGACTCCCCCGACCGGGACCACTGGCGACTCGGCGGTCTCGTGTACGTGAACGCCGAGGACCCCGACGTCTTCGTCAGCAAGGCCGTCGGCCCCGGCACGACGCTCAACCTCGGCCGACCGATGGGGTGGATCGTCCTGGCCCTGGTGCTCGCACCCGCAGTCCTCCTCGTCGTGCTCGTCGGGACCCTGACGTGAGCCCCACCCCGCGCACCCACCTGGAGAGGTACGCCTGGCTGTCCATCGCCGCTGCCCTCGCGACGATCACGATGAAGACCGGCGCCTGGTGGGTCACCGGCTCGGTCGGCCTGCTCGCCGACGCCGCCGAGTCGATCGTCAACCTCGTCGCGGCGGTCGCGGCGCTCGTCGCCCTGCGCGTCGCCGCCCGGGCGGCGGACGACAACCACCACTTCGGTCACAGCAAGGCGGAGTACTTCTCCGCGGCGATCGAGGGCGCGATGATCTTCGTCGCCGCCTCCTTCATCATCTGGCAGTCGATCGGGCGCCTGCTCGACCCGCAACCCGTGGAGCGGGCTGGCGTGGGTCTGGCGATCTCGGTCGTCGCCTCCGTCGTCAACGGCGCGGTGGCGTGGGTCCTGCTGCGTGCCGGCCGCCGTCACCGCTCGATCACCCTGCGGGCCGACGGCCAGCACCTGCTCACCGACGTGTGGACCTCCGTGGGCGTCGTCGTCGGCGTGCTCCTCGTCGTGCTCACCGGCCTCGACTGGCTCGACCCCGTCGTCGCGCTGCTCGTCGGGGCCAACATCATCTGGACCGGGTGGAGGCTCGTCTCCGAGTCCGGCCGCGGCCTCATGGACGAGGCGCTCGACCCGCAGGTCAACGCACGCATCGCCGATGCACTCGCCCGGCACCGCACCGACGAGGTCGACATCCACGGCCTGCGCACCCGGGGAGCCGGTCACCTCTCCTTCGCCGACATGCACGTCCTCGTCCCCGGCGCCTGGTCCGTGCGCCGCGCCCACGACACCGTCGAGGAGATCGAGCACGCACTCGCGGAGGAGTTCGACGACCTCACGGTGACGATCCACATCGAGCCGCGCGAGGACCCGCGCGCCTACGACGACTTCGGTGACTACGAGGTCCCGATCCAGACCCTGCCCCATGACCCCGAGGAGCCCGCATGACCGCCCTGATCAACGCCGCCGACCTGCTGCACGAGATCGACGACGAGGACCTCGTCGTCCTCGACGTCCAGTACACCCTGACCGGCGACGGTCCCCGTCTGTACACCGAGGGCCACCTGCCGGGCGCTCCCTTCGTCGACGTCGACACGGTCCTGGCCGGCCCCGCCGGCGAAGGGGGACGACACCCCCTGCCCGACGTGGCGACGCTGCAGGCCGGACTGCGCACGGCCGGCCTCGGCGACGACTCCCGCGTCGTCGTCTACGACCAAGGCACCTCCCTGGGCGCCGCTCGCGCCTGGTGGGTGCTGCGCTGGGCCGGCGTCGAGGACGTGCGCGTCCTCGACGGTGGTCTCGCGGCGTGGCGGGCAGCAGGTGGCCCGGTCGTCACCGAGCCGGTGGCTCCCGAGGAGGGCGAGATCCACCTCGAGGCCGACCACCTCGTCGAGCTCGACGCCGAGGACGCCGTCGCCACGGCCAAGCTCGGCGTGCTCGTCGACGCGCGCTCGCCGGAGCGGTACCGAGGCGAGACCGAGCCGATCGACCCGGTCGCCGGCCACATCCCCGGCGCGGTCAACGTCCCGATGAGCGACCTCGTCCAGCCCGACGGGCGGCTGCGGCCGGCCCGCGAGCTGCGCGAGCGGTTTGCCCGCGAGGGCATCGACGAGGTGACCGTCGTCGGCACGTACTGCGGCTCCGGCATCACCGCCGCCCACACCGCCCTGGCCCTGCACGAGGCGGGCGTCGACGCCGACGTCTACGTCGGCAGCTGGAGCGAGTGGATCACCGACCCGAGCCGCCCGGTGGCGACGGGCGCCTGATCCCGCCCTCCGCATTTCCCTAGGGAAATGCGCAGTGGCGACCGAAAGGGCCGCATTTCCCTAGGGAAATGCGGTCCTTTGGGGTGGCGACTCAGGCCGGCAGGCCGGAGACGAACTCTGCGATCGCCCGGGCCACGGGCAGCGGGTGGGTCATCGGCGCGAAGTGGGTGGCGCCGGGCACGTGGACGATCTCGAGGTCCTGCCGGAGGCGACGGGCCCTCCCTTCGCCGACCCGGAACTGGTCGAACTCGCCGTTGATCGCGAGGATCGGCACGTCGACGTGTGTCAGGGACCGCAGGTCGACACCGTCGATGACCGCGTCCCAGGCATCGGGGATCGCCTTGAGCCCGGGGCCCCGCTCGATCACGGCGGTCGCCGTGCGCGCGCCGATGATGCGGCGCAGGGAGGCCGCATCGGTCTCCCCCAGCCGGTCGGCACGACGCTCGTCCTCGAGCCCGGCGCGCAGCGCGCTGCCGAAGGCGCGGTAGATCCCGGCCAGGCGTGAGCTCGGCTGGGCCGTCGAGCCCATGAGCACGAGACCGGCGATGACCATGTGGTGCCGCGCGGCCCACTCCATCGCGACGTAGCCGCCGAGGCTGTGGCCGGCGACGACGACACGGTGCTGCGACGGGTCGAGGTCGGCGACTCCGGCGCCGACGACCTCGAGTGCCGCCTCCATCGTGAAGGGGACGTCGCTGCGGGTGCCGTGACCGGGCAGGTCGACGTGGTCGCAGACGATCCGCCCGAGCAGGGCCTCCTCGAGCGGGAGCCAGGCCGCCGCGTTGAGGCGGCTGCCGTGGACGAGGAGCAGCCGGATCGGCCGGGCCGACCCGCTCACGGGATCAGGACCCGAGCAGCTTGGGCGCGAGCCAGGCCTCGACCTGGTCGATCGAGACCCGCTCCTGGGCCATCGAGTCCCGCTCGCGGATCGTCACCGCGTTGTCCTCGAGGGTGTCGAAGTCGACGGTGATGCAGTACGGGGTGCCGATCTCGTCCTGACGGCGGTAGCGCTTGCCGATCGCCTGCGCGTCGTCGAAGTCGACATTCCAGTTCTTGCGCAGCTGGGCGGCGAGGTCGCGGGCCTTGGGCGAGAGGTCGGCATTGCGCGACAGGGGCAGCACGGCCGCCTTGACCGGCGCCAGCCGGTGGTCGAGCCGCAGGACGGTGCGCTTGTCCACCCCACCCTTGGCGTTGGGGGCCTCGTCCTCGGCGTAGGCGTCGACGAGGAAGGTCATGATCGAGCGGGAGAGGCCGGCCGCCGGCTCGATGACGTAGGGGGTGTAGCGCTCGTTGTTGGCCTGGTCGTAGAAGACGAGGTCGGTGCCCGAGTGCTTGCTGTGGCTCGTCAGGTCGAAGTCGGTGCGGTTGGCGATGCCCTCGAGCTCGCCCCACTCGCTGCCGGCGAAGTTGAAGCGGTACTCGATGTCGACGGTGCGCTTGGAGTAGTGGCTGAGCTTTTCTTGCGCGTGCTCGTAGTGGCGCAGGTTGTCGGGGTTGATGCCGAGGTCGGTGTACCAGCGGGTGCGCTCGTCGATCCAGTACTGGTGCCACTCCTCGTCCTCGCCCGGCTTGACGAAGAACTCCATCTCCATCTGCTCGAACTCACGGGTGCGGAAGATGAAGTTGCCCGGCGTGATCTCGTTGCGGAAGGACTTGCCCGTCTGCGCGATGCCGAAGGGCGGCTTCTTGCGCGAGGTCTGCAGGACGTTGTTGAAGTTGATGAAGATGCCCTGCGCGGTCTCGGGGCGCAGGTAGTGCAGCCCGGACTCGTCCTCGATGACGCCGAGGTAGGTCTTGAGCATCATGTTGAACTCGCGGGCCTCGGTCCACTGACCGCGGGTGCCGCAGTCGGGGCAGACGATCTCGCTCATGGGGATGCTGTCGGGGTCGACCTCCTCCCCCTTCTTCGCCGCCTTGTCGGCCACGGCCTCCTGGAGGTGGTCCTGGCGGTGCCGCTTGTGGCAGTTGAGGCACTCGGTCAGCGGGTCACTGAAGGTGCCGACGTGACCGGAGGCGACCCAGGTCTCACGCGGCAGGATGATCGAGGAGTCGAGACCGACGACGTCGTCGCGCCCGGTGACCATCGACTTCCACCACTGGCGCTTGATGTTTTCCTTCAGCTCGACGCCGAGGGGTCCATAGTCCCACGCGGAGCGCGTCCCGCCGTAGATCTCGCCGCAGGGGAAGACGAAGCCCCTGCGCTTGCACAGGTTGACGACGGTGTCCACGGTGGAGGTCTGCTTGGCCATGTGGGAGAGGTTATCCGCCGCGGTGGCGTGGGGCCGCATCGGCCCGCTTACCCTGTGGGGATGCCCAGCAGTCCCCAGCCCCGCCCCGAGCCCGTCGCGACCAACGCCGTCGAGCGGGCGAGCCTGCCCCTGACCCGTCTCATCGCGCGGCTGCCCCCGCTGGTCCCGATCGCCGTGGTCTTCCTCCTCGTGCTCGTCGGGTCCTTCCTCGGCCCCTGGGGCGCGATCCCGCTCGGCCTCGTCGTGCTCTTCCTCGTGTGGATGCTCGCGCTGAGCTGGCCCCGCCTCACCCGCAGCGAGGTGCTCATGCGGGTCGCCGTCATCGTGCTCGTCCTCGGCCTGACGGTCATCAAGATCTTCCCCCGCTGAGCGGGTTTGACAACGGTTCTCACCTTCACTGAGAATCGTTCTCATGAAGATGCGCCACCGCCTCCCGCTCCTCGTCTCCGCCGCGATCCTCGCCGTCACCGGCTGCGGTACCGGCGATGACGGGGGCAGCGGCAGTGACGGGCGCCTGTCCGTCGCGACGAGCTTCTACCCCCTCCAGCACGCGGCCGAGCAGGTCGGCGGCGAGCACGTCGAGGTCACCAACCTCACCAAGCCCGGCGCCGAGCCGCACGACCTCGAGCTGACCCCCAAGCAGGTCCTCGAGGCGACCAAGGCTGACGCCCTCGTCTACCTGGCGGACTTCCAGCCGTCGGTCGACGACGCCGCCGCCGAGGCCGGCGACAGCGCGATGGACGTCTCCCCCTTCGCCCGGCTCGACATCGAGAGCGACGAGCACGAGGAGCACGACCACGAGGAAGGCGAGGAGGGACACGCCGGACATGATCATGGCGGCACCGACCCGCACTTCTGGCTCGACCCGACGCGGTACGCCGACGTCGTCGACGCGATCGGCGAGCGCTTCGCCGAGGCCGACCCGGAGCACGCCGCGGACTACCGCGCCAACGCCGAGGCCTTCTCGAAGCAGCTGACGCAGCTCGACGAGGACCTGACCGAGGGCCTCCAGGACTGCACGAGCACCGACCTGGTGACGGGGCACTCGGCCTTCGCCTACTTCGCCGACCGCTACGGTTTGCACCAGGAGTCGGTGAGCGGGCTGACCCCCGGCGCCGACCCCAGCCCGACCGCGCTCGCCGACCTCATCCAGCACATCAAGGACGAGAAGATCACCACCGTGTACGCCGAGACGCTCGTGCCCCAGGACACCGCGGACACCATCGCCCGCGACACCGACGCCGAGGTCGCCGTCCTCGACCCGCTCGAGGGGCTGACCGATGCCTCCGCCGGCGACGACTACCTGTCGGTCATGCGCAGCAACCTCGCGACCGTCCAGCAGGGCCAGGGGTGCTCGTGACCGACCCCGCACCCGTCATCGAGCTCGAGGGCGCCGCCTTCGGCTACGACGACCGCACCATCGTCAGCGGTCTCGACCTCACCGTCCGTCGCGGTGAGGTCGTCGCCGTGCTCGGCCCCAACGGCGCCGGCAAGTCGACGCTCGTCAAGGGGCTGCTCGGCCTCTCCGACCTCCACGGCGGCCGGGCCCGGGTGCTCGGGCACGACATCGGCACCCCGGGCGCCCGCGCCGGCATCGGCTACGTGCCGCAGCGGCACACCCTCGCCTCGGCGGTGCGGGCCACGGCCGCCGAGATCGTCACCATGGGCCGCACCGTGCGCACCCCGTGGTGGGCGCCGTGGCGCATCCGCGACGGCGCGAGCCGCGAGACGGTGCGAGGGGCCCTGTCCGTCGTCGGCCTCGCCGACCTCGCCGACCACGACGTCGCCACGCTCTCCGGCGGCCAGCAGCGCCGCGTGCTCATCGCCCGCGCCATCGCGAGCCAGCCCGACGTCTTCCTCATGGACGAGCCGACCGCCGGCGTCGACCGCGGCCACCAGGCCGTGCTCGTCGCCGTGATGCGCCGCCTCGTCGAGCGCGGCGCGACCCTCGTCATCGTCACCCACGAGCTCGACGCCCTCGCCGACATCGTCACCCGCACCGTCGTCGTGCGCGGCGGCGGCATCCAGCAGGACTGCGCGCCGGCGCAGCTCGCCGCCGGCGAGCAAGCGCACACGCACCACTCCGACGAGGGGGCGGCACCCCCTTCGACCGTGCCGACGACGATCATCACGACGAAGGGGGGACCCCGGTGACCGACCTGCTCGCCCTGGAGTTCATGCGCAACTCGCTCATCGCAGCCCTGCTCGTCGGGGCATCGGCACCGCTCGTCGGGGTCTTCCTCGTCCAGCGCGGCATGTCGCTCATCGGTGACGGCATGGGGCACGTCGCCCTCGCCGGCGTCGGCATCGGGGTGCTCACGAGTACCTCCCCCGTGCTCACCGCCCTCGTCGTGGTCGTCGTCGCCGCCGTCGCCATCGAGGTGCTGCGCCACGTCGGGCGCACCGGGGGCGACCTCGCGCTCGCGGTGATGTTCTACGGCGGCCTGGCTGCCGGCGTCGTCATCATCGCCAAGGCACCCGAGGGGTCGGCGTCCAACCTGCAGGGCTACCTCTTCGGCGCGCTGACGACCGTCTCGCCGAGCGACCTCGTCCAGTTCGCCGTGCTCGCCGCCGTCGTCGTCGTCACGGTGCTCGTGCTGCGCGAGCGGCTCTTCGCCGTCGCCCAGGACGACGAGTACGCCCGCGCCTCCGGGCTGCCCGTGCTCGCGACCAACATCCTGCTCGCCGTGCTCACCGGTGTCACCGTCGTCATCTCGATGCGGGTCATCGGCCTGCTGCTCATCAGCGCGCTGATGATCCTGCCCAATGCGACCGGCCAGCAGCTCGGCCGATCCTTCCGCGGCGGTCTGGTGTGGGCGGTGCTCGTCGGCATGCTCACGAGCGTCGGCGGCGTCGTCACGAGCTTCTACGCCGACACCCCCTCCGGCGCGACGATCGTGCTGCTCGCCATCGCCGTCTTCGTCACCTCGGCCGCCGCCGGCGGGACCGTCCGCGCGCTCGCCCGGCGCCGGCACCGCACCGCCGAGGCGCACGAGCACGTGCACTGGGAGGAGTGCGGCCACGAGGTCGTCCTCCACGGAGACCACGTCGACTACCTGCACGACGGCCACCGGCACGCCCGCCACGGCGACCACTGGGACGAGCACGACCCCGACCACACCGACAGCGAGCTCGAAGGGAGCCACCGATGACCGACACCCGCACCCGCCGCCCCACCCGGCAGCGCACCGCGATCGAGGCCGACGTCGACCGGTCCGACGAGTTCCGCTCCGCCCAGGAGATCCATGCCAGCCTCGTCGCCGGCGGCGACAAGATCGGTCTGGCGACGGTCTACCGGACCCTGCAGGCCATGGTCGACGAGGAGGCGCTGGACTCCCTGCGCACCGACGACGGCGAGATCGTCTACCGCCGGTGCAGCACCGGGCACCACCACCACCTCGTCTGCCGCGACTGCGGCCGGACCGTCGAGGTCGAGGGTCCGGCCGTCGAGCGCTGGGCCGACAAGGTGAGCGCCGAGCACGGCTTCAGCGACGTGTCGCACACGCTCGAGCTCTTCGGCCGCTGCGGGGACTGCGGCTAGGGCGCCGGCGGCAGGCTCAGCTCGCGCACCGAGCGCGTGACGCGCCCCTCCTCCCTCGTGAGGAACATGATCGAGCCGTAGTCCAGCGGCAGCCAGTCCTCGCCGTCCTCGGTGAGGGGCTCGGAGGCGAAGATCGCCGCGGTGGCGTCGTCCTGCGTGCACTCCTCGAAGCCGTACGATCCCTCGGCCTGCTCGAAGTTGCGGCCGAGCAGCACGTACATCGGCTCCAGGAGCATGCCGAGGTCGAAGTCGTCGGTGCCCGCAGGTGCCGTGCGCAGCTCGCGCCAGTCGCCCGCCGGGTCCACCTCGCCGTGGTGCCCGAGACCCCAGTTGATCCCGATGATGCGCCCCGGCGAGACCAGGGCCATCTTGAGCTTGGTCAGGCCCGGCAGCTGCAGCGTCGACATCGCGTCGGCGACGAGCCGGACCAGCTGCTCGACGGCCCGCTGGACGTGCTCGTCGCTCTCGCCCTCGAGCAGGGACAGCAGCAGCACGGCGAGGAACTCGGTGTCCGTCGTGCCGCGCATCTGCGTGAGGTACTCGTCGCGGCAGTGCTCCAGCAGCTCGCGCTGCAGCACCTGCCAGCCCGGCAGATAGCCGTTCTGCGCGACGAGCCAGGGCGCCCCCTCGAAGAAGAAGGGGTGGCAGTTTTCGTCAGCCAGCACGACCTGGGAGTCGTAGGCCGCGGCCCGCACGTGCGCGAGCATGGTGTTGGCCAGGAGGCTCGGGATCAGGCTCGCCGCGTTGTCATCGTAGAAGGCCGCCATCGGCCGGCGGTAGATGAGGGGCTCGTCCGGCTTGAGTAGGTGGTCTCCCCACGCTCCGAAGCCCCAGCCCGCGAGTTGGAGCTCGGGGTGACGCTCCGGGTCGAGCGCCTGGTTGACCAGGCTGTTGTCCGGCGTGAGCAGCAGGCTCTCGAGCGGGATCTCCGGCCCGACGTAGGCAAGGACTCGGCACATGTGCGACCTCTCGGTGGTGGATCACCGTGCAGCGGTGCACGGGTCTCGTCACCCTAGGCGACCCTCAGGTGCCGTCCGTCGGCGCGTCCACCGCGCCGCCGTACCGGCGCTCGCGCCGGGCATACGTCTCGATGGCCTCCCACAGGTGCCGCCGGTCGTAGTCGGGCCACAGGGTGTCCTGGAAGACCATCTCGGCGTAGGCCGACTGCCACAGCAGGAAGTTGCTCGTGCGCTGCTCCCCCGAGCTGCGCAGGAAGAGGTCGACGTCGGGCATGGTCGGCTCGGTGAGGTAGCGCGCGATGGTGCGCTCGTCGATGCCCGAGCCCTTGAGCCGGCCCGCCTTGACGTCCTCGGCGATCCGCCGCACGCCGTCGGCGATCTCGGCGCGACCGCCGTAGTTGACGCAGAAGTACAGAGTCATCGCGTCGTTGTCCCGGGTCATCTCCTGGGCGATCTCGAGCTCCTTGATGACCGAGCTCCACAGCCGCGGGCGGCGGCCGACCCACCGCATGCGCACCCCCCAGGCGTGCAGCTGGTCGCGCCGGCGGCGGATGACGTCCCGGTTGAAGCCCATGAGGAAGCGCACTTCCTCGGGCGAGCGACGCCAGTTTTCCGTCGAGAAGGCGTAGGTCGAGAGGTGCTTGACCCCGATGTCGAGCGCGCCGGCGACGACGTCGAGCAGCGCCCCCTCACCGGCCTCGTGCCCCTTGGTCCGCGGCAGGCCGCGCTGGTTGGCCCACCGGCCGTTGCCGTCCATGACGATCGCGACGTGCCCGGGCACGAGATCGGCAGGCACGGGCGGGGGCGTCGCTCCGCTCGGGTGGGCGAAGGGGGTCTCGTAGCGGCTCATCCGGTCCTCTGCGCTGGGGTGGGGTGGGTGGGCGTGCGGTCGACGTGACGAAGGGAGAGCACCCCACGCTCGAGGTGCCACTGGAGGTACGCGGCGGTCAGGCCGGCGCCCTCGCGGCGGTGCCGCTGCTCGGAGCCGTCGGCGACGACCCAGTCGCCGACGAGCAGCGCGGCGAGGAGCTCGAGCGTCTCGGGGGCGGGCGCGGACGACCCGGGCACACGACAGCTGCGGCAGAGCACCCCGCCGTGCGCGACGTGGAAGGCGCGGTGCGGGCCCTCGTCGCCGCACTGGGCGCAGTCGTGGAAGCTCGGCGCCCAGCCCGCGATCGCGAGAGCGCGCAGCAGGTAGGCGTCGAGGACGAGCTCGGCCGCGTGGTCGCCCTGGGCGAGGGTCCGCAGCGCCCCGGCAAGCAGGCGGTACTGCTGCACGGACGGCTCGCGCTCCTCGGTGAGCCGGTCGGCGGTCTCGAGGATCGCGGTCGCTGCCGTCCACCGCGAGTAGTCCCGGGCCAGGGCATCACCCCACGGGTCGAGCGACTCGGTCTGGGTCACGGTGTCGAGGTTGCGCCCCTCGTAGCACTGGAGGTCGACGTGCATGCCCGGCTCGAGGCGGGCGCCGAACTTCGACTTCGTCCGACGCACCCCCTTGGCCACCGTGCGGATCTTGCCACGGCCCCGCGTGAGCACGGTGATGATCCGGTCGGCCTCACCCAGCTTGTGGGTGCGCAGCACGACTCCGGAGTCGCGGTAGAGGGGCATGGCTCCATTGTCTCCCTTCGCCCTGACAGCGCGCCGACCCCACGCCGCGCCCGTACAACCTGTCGAACATTTGTTCGACCCACTGCTATGGTCTGAACATGCAGGCGCTCCAGTCCTCGCTCTTCGACACAGCCGACTCCCCCACGCTCGGTGACCTCGCGCGGCGCCATCGGCGCTACCTCGACGGCACGGCGTGGGTCGACCTGCTGCCCGGGTGGGCGTGCGGCAGCGACGAGGTCCTCGACGCCCTGCTCCACGACGTCCCGTGGCGGGCCGAGCGCCGTCGGATGTACGACTCGGTCGTCGACGTCCCTCGTCTGACCTGCTTCTACGCCGCAGGCGAGAGCCTCCCCCACCCACTGCTCACCGACATGCGTGAGCAGCTCTCGGCGCACTACGCGACCGAGCTGGGTGAGCCCTTCGTCACAGCGGGGCTGTGCCTCTACCGCAACGGGCAGGACTCCGTCGCCTGGCACGGGGATCGCATCGGCCGCAGCCGCGAGCAGGACACGATGATCGCCATCGTCTCCCTCGGCTCCGCGCGGCACCTCTGCCTGCGGCCACGCGAGGGCGGGCCCTCGCAGCGGGTCGCGCTCGGCCACGGCGACCTCGTCGTCATGGGCGGCGCCTGCCAGCGCACCTGGGAGCACGCGGTACCCAAGACGAGCGCTCGGGTCGGGCCGAGGGTGTCGATCCAGTTCCGCGTCGCCGGGGTGCGCTGAGTCGGACCCCGTCGACGAGTCCGCGCAGGTCCGCGACGAGGTCGTCGGGCTGCTCGAGCGCCGCGACGTGGCCCCCGTGGTCGAGGTCGGTCCAGCGCACGATCGCGTTGCTCTGCTCGGCGCAGCGCCGGATCGAGATGTCCTCGGCCGCCACGAGCACCCCGGTCGGCACGCCCGAGGGGGCGAAGGCTGTGGGGTCGGCGAAAAGGCTCCCGTACTGCGCGTAGACGACGTCCGCCGCCGACGCCGCCGTGCGGGTGAGCCAGAAGAGCAGCACGCCGGCCAGGTGCCGGGCGCGGAGGTGCGGCTCCTCGAGCGGGGCCCCGTCGTGGGTCCACTCGACGACCTTGTCGACGATCCAGGCCAGTTGCCCGGCCGGCGAGTCCTCGAGCCCGTCGCTCGGAACGCACGTGGACGAAGTGGATGCGGGCGCCGTCGATGCGGATCGTCCACTGCGGCAGGCGGTTGAGGCCCGCAGCGACCCGGTGCGGGTCGAGTGCCGCCAGGTCGTCGCCCACCGCCTCGCCTCGGCGACGGGCACTCCCTTCGCCCGGCCGTGGCCGCCGGGCAGCTGCTGCGGCCAGCCGCTCACGCAGGTCGCGCACGGCGTCGTCGTCGATCTCGAGGGTGAAGCGGTCCATCGGTGGGTCCTCCCGTGGGGTGCTGGTGCGCACGACGCCAGGCAGGCATGCGGACACGATCTGTCACCGTCGCCGGCCCTCAGGAGTCACTCTCGACAAGAGAAACCCCAGCTTCGCAAGGGTTCGGGACCCTTGCGAAGCCGGGGTTCCTCGGGTGACCCGGAAACCGTGGGGCGGGTGGGCGTCAGACCTTCGCCGCGTCCCGCTCGGCGCGGTTGACCGCCGACAGGATCGCGCGCAGCGAGGCCTTGACGATCGAGTCGTGCAGGCCGACGCCCCACAGGACCCGTTCGCCGACGGCGCACTCCACGTAGGCGGCGGCGCGGGCGTCGCCACCGGCGGAGAGGGCATGCTCGGCGTAGTCGAGGACCCGCACGTCCACACCGAGGGGAGAAAGGGCGTCGAGGAAGGCGGCGATCGGGCCGTTGCCGCTGCCGGAGATCTCGACCTCCTGGCCGGCGTCGAGGATGTGCCCTTCGATGCGGTCCAGACCGGAGTCCTCACCGGTGAGCGTGGAGCGCACGGGCTGGAAGCGTCCCCAGCCGTCCTTGTCCTCGCTGTGCAGGTACTCGTCGTTGAAGACCTCCCACAGCGCGAGACCGCTCATCTCGCCGCCGTCGCTGTCGGTCTTGCGCTGGACGACGGCCGAGAACTCCATCTGCAGGCGACGCGGCAGGTCGAGGCCGTGCTCGGACTTCAGCAGGTAGGCGACGCCACCCTTGCCCGACTGGGAGTTGACGCGGACGACCGCCTCGTAGGACCTGCCGATGTCGTGCGGGTCGATGGGCAGGTAGGGCACGCCCCAGTCGATGCCGTTGACGTCGGTGCCGGCCTCCTTGGCCCGCACCTCCATGTCCTCGAAGCCCTTCTTGATCGCGTCCTGGTGCGAGCCGGAGAAGGCGGTGTAGACGAGGTCGCCACCCCACGGGTGCCGCGGGTGCACCGGGAGCTGGGTGCAGTGCTCGACGGTGCGCCGGATCTCGTCCATCTGCGAGAAGTCGACCTGCGGGTCGATGCCCTGACTGAAGAGGTTCATGCCCAGCGTCACCAGGTCGACGTTGCCGGTGCGCTCGCCGTTGCCGAAGAGGCAGCCCTCGATGCGGTCGGCGCCGGCGAGATAGCCGAGCTCGGCGGCCGCCACCCCTTCGCCGCGATCGTTGTGCGGGTGGAGCGACAGCACGACCGACTCGCGACGCTCGAGGTGACGGCTCATCCACTCGATGGAGTCGGCGTAGACGTTGGGCGTGGCCATCTCGACCGTCGCCGGCAGGTTGATGATCATCTTGTGGTCCGGCGTCGGGTCGATGATGTCGATGACCTCGTTGCAGATCCGCGCGGCGAAGTCGAGCTCGGTGCCCGTGTAGGACTCCGGCGAGTACTGGTAGTAGACGTCGGTGTCGGGGATGGTCTCCTCGAGCTTCTTGCACAGCCGCGCACCCTGCAGGGCGATGTCGACGATGCCGTCCTGGTCGGAGTTGAAGACCACGCGCCGCTGCAGGACGGACGTCGAGTTGTAGAAGTGGACGATCGCGGTCTTGCTGCCGGCGATGGCGTCGAAGGTCTTTTCGATGAGGTGGTCGCGGCACTGCGTGAGCACCTGGATCGTCACGTCATCGGGGATGTGCCCGCCGTCGATGAGCTGACGACAGAAGTTGTAGTCGGTCTCGCTCGCGCTCGGGAAGCCGACCTCGATCTCCTTGTAGCCCATCTTGACGAGCAGCTGGAACATCTGCAGCTTGCGGTCGGCGTCCATCGGGTCGATGAGAGCCTGGTTGCCGTCGCGCAGATCGACCGCGCACCAGCGCGGGGCCTGCGTCATGACCCGGTCGGGCCAGGTGCGGTCGGGAAGCTCGACGGAGATCTGGTCCTGAAAGGGGACGTACTTGCGCACCGGCATCGAGGTGGGCTGCTGGGGGTGGATCATGCTCTGTCCTTCGTCACGTGTGGTCTGTGCTGGTCGGCACCACGAACTCCGCGACGAGGTGGCCGTGTGTCAGGCCTCGCCGCGGCAGAGAAGGAGGAGGTTCGCCCGCATGCCCAGCACGATACTCCTCACCTCACGAGACCATGACGCCGGTCACCATGCGGACGAAACACGATCGTTTCACCCGGAAACAGTCCTGCATTCCGAGTGAAACCAGTCCGAAACGGGCCGACCGTGTACTTGCCGCATGGCCCCGAACCCGACACCGAACCCCGACCGCGTCTCCACCCGTGTCGACATCGCGATCCTCGGCGTCCGTAGCGACGCACCGGTCCGCCGTACGGGCGGTGCGGGCCCGAGCGATGACGGCCATTTTGCCATCGATGGCCTCGGAGCCGCACTCCGGCTCGACAGCAGCAGCCCCTACGTCGTCGATCCGGCCGGCCGTCTGACGCTTGACGGCGCGGACCTGGGCCTCGACATCTCCCCCGTCGCCCGCCCCCGCTTCTACGACCTGTCGACGGCGGACGGCGTCGCCTACGACAAGATCGGCAAGCTCCACGGCACCAACGTGCTCGCCACCACCGTCGTGCAGACGTGCGTGCGGTACGCGGAGAGCGAGCGCTGTCGCTTCTGCGCGATCGAGGCCTCCCTCGACGCCGGCTCGACGATCGCCGTCAAGACCCCGGCGATGCTCGCCGAGGTCGCCGAGGCGGCGGTCCGCCTCGACGGCGTGACGAGCATGGTGATGACCACCGGGACGTCGAACGGGTGGGACCGCGGAGCCAAGCACCTCGCCCGATGCGTCCGGGCGGTCAAGGACGCGGTGCCCTCGCTGGAGATCCAGGTCCAGTGCGAGCCACCCGCGGACCTGCAGGCGATCACCGACCTCTACGACGCTGGCGCCCGATCCATCGGCATCCACGTCGAGTCGATGGACGACGCCGTACGGTCCCGCTGGATGCCGGGCAAGTCACGCGTGACCATGGCCGAGTACCGCACGGCCTGGCGGGAGGCGGTCCGGGTCTTCGGCCGGAACCAGGTCTCGACCTACCTGCTCGTCGGGCTCGGGGAGGACCCGGACGAACTCGTCGACGGAGCACGGGAGCTCGTCGACATGGGCGTCTACCCCTTCGTCGTCCCCTTCCGCCCGCTCGCTGGGACCCTCGCGACCGACGTCGACCACGTCCCGGCCCCCGACCGACAGGTCGTCAACGACGTCACGGCCCGCGTGGCGACACTGCTGCGGGACGCCGGGATGCGCGGCGCCGACCAGCGAGCCGGGTGCGCCGCCTGCGGCGCCTGCAGCGCACTGCAGACGGCAGGTGCCTGATGCGGCTCGAGATCCCCTCGCTCATGGGCCCGACGGTGGCCCACGACACGCGAGCCTGGACCATCGGCCGTGCCGACCCCCGTGAGACGGCGGACTACCGGGCCCTGCGCCGCGAGGTCTTCGTCGCCGAGCAACGCGTCCTCGACGTCGACCACGACGATCTCGACGACGACCCGCGCACGATCGTCCTCGTCGCCCGCAGCGCAGACGGCCGAGTGCTCGGCGGCGTCAGGCTGGCCCCCGCCACTCCGGGGCGCGACATCGGCTGGTGGACGGGCAGCCGGCTCGTGGTCCGTCGGGACGCTCGCCAGTCCGGTGGCATCGGGCCCGCCCTCGTCCGCGAGGCCTGCGCCACCGCGCTGCGGATGGGCGTACTGCGCTTCGAGGCGACCGTCCAGGAGCCCAACGAGGTCCTCTTCCGCAGACTCGGGTGGACGGCCTGGGGGGCGACGCGCATCCAGGGCACGCCGCACGTGCGGATGCGCTGGCCCATCACCCGGATCCGCGACCTCGTGGCGGCCACCAAGAGCGAGCTGGGCTCTCTCGTCGGCGACCTGCAGCAGGACAGCCCGTTCGCCCTCGGCGGGGCCGAGTTCCTCGGCGACGACGGAGCCCCTGTCCCCGGCACCGACGTCGTCGCCGCCTGCGACGCGATCCTCCCGGCCCTCGTCGACCGGGACCCCGAGTGGGCTGGCTGGTGCGCCGTGCTCGTCAACGTCAACGACCTCGCCGCGATGGGCGCCTTGCCGGTCGGCCTCCTCGACGCGATCGGCGCACCCTCCCCCGAGATCGCCCGGCGGGTCGTCGGTGGCATCCGCAGCGCCGCCCAGGCGTGGGGTGTGCCCGTCCTGGGCGGCCACACCCAGATCGGTGTGCCCTCCGCGCTCACCGTCACCGCCCTCGGCCGGACGGACGCCCCGGTCCCCGGTGGTGGCGCGCACCGTGGGGACGACATCTCGCTCACCGTCGACCTGCACGGTCGCTGGCGTCCCGGATTCGAGGGCCGTCAGTGGGACAGCACCTCCACCCGCACCGGCGCCGACCTGCGCGCACTGGGGTCGCTCGTCGCGGGTGCTCGTCCCGCAGCGGCCAAGGACGTCAGCATGGCCGGCATCGTCGGCACGGCCGCGATGCTCGCCGAGGCGTCGGCCGTCGGGGCAACCCTCGAACCGGACTCGATCCCCGCACCGGACGGCGTCCCCTTCGGCGACTGGCTCACCTGCTTCCCCGGCTTCGCCATGCTCACCGCCGACCGCCCCGGGCAGGAGCGGATGACCTCCCCGATCGCGCGGACCGCGCGCATCGGCACCGCCACCGCCGAGCCCGGCGTGCGCCTCCTCTGGCCGGACGGCGTCGAGACCGACGCCGCCTGCCCCACAGCCACCGGGCTCCTGCCCGGTTGATCACCCACCGCACCCCCACGAAAGGCACCACCATGACCAACGACATCGACGCCCAGATCGCCGACAACATCGCCAAGTCGCTCGGCGAGATCCCCCACCCCGCCCTGCCCAAGGGCAGCAACGTGTACGGCTCGACGAAGATCTTCCCCGACTATCAGGCCGAGGACGGGGAGAGCTACTTCACCCTCATCCACGGGATCCCGCACGAGTCGTCGGTGAGCTTCGTCGCCGTCCTCCAGGCCACCCGCGCCCTGCGCAAGGGCTTCGAGTCCGCGATCTACCTCTACGGACCGGGCACCCTGGCGGCCACCGCGAACCGCGGGTTCCCGACCTCGGGTGACTCGGGCTTCCCGGGTGAGCTCAACATGAACGACTCGCTCGAGACCTTCATCAAGGAGGGCGGCACGGTCTACTGCTGTCGCTTCGGGCTCGCGCTCCACGGCATCCGCGAGGAGGACCTCATCGAGGGCGTCATCCCCGCGCACCCCCTGGACGTGCAGGACGCCCTCATCCACTACGCCCGCAAGGGCGCCATCATCAACTCCACCTACAACCTCTGAGGCCTGCGATGACCATCAAAGTCGCGTCCGTGTCCGCGAACTTCACCCGGGACCTGGAGCAGAACTACGCCCTCATCGCCCAGCTGCTCGACGACGCCCGCGCCGAGGAGGTCTCCTTCGTCGCCTTCCCCGAGGCCGCGATCGGCGGCTACCTCTCGTCGCTCGGCAACCACGGGGACACCCTGCAGACGACCAGCAGGTCCCTGCCGCCGGCGATCCGGCTGGACGGACCGGAGATCCGACGCGTGCAGGAGCTCGCGGGTGACATCGTGCTGACGATCGGCTTCTGCGAGCTCGCCGACGACGGGAGCACCCGCTACAACGCCGCGGTGTGTCTCGACGGCAGCACGATCTACGGCTCCTACCGCAAGGTGCACCAGCCGCTCGGCGAGAACATGTCGTACTCCGCGGGTGACAGCTACCACGCCTTCGACACCCCGGTCGGCCGCGTCGGCATGCAGATCTGCTACGACAAGGCCTTCCCCGAGGCCGCCCGCATGCTCGCCCTCGACGGTGCCGAGATCGTCGTGAGCATGTCCGCATGGCCCGCCGCCCGGACCGCGACGGCGGACAACCTGCAGGAGGACCGCTGGACCTACCGGTTCAACCAGTTCGACATCGCGCGTGCCCTGGACAATCAGGTCTTCTGGATGGCGTCGAACCAGTCCGGCACCTTCGGCTCGCTGCGCTACGTCGGCAACGCCAAGGTCGTCGACCCGGGCGGCAACATCCTCGCCACCACCCTGCTCGGGACCGGGCTGGCGATCGCGGAGATCGACGTCGACGCGACCTTCCGGACCATGCGTGCCGGGATGTTCCACCTGCGCGACCGGTGCCCGCACGTGTACGGCCCGGTGGCCGAGATCTCGGCGCCGCACGTCGACCGGTGGCGGGAGCTCGCCCATGCCTGAGATGACCTTCTCCGTGCGCTGGCCGGACGGCGCCGAGACCTCGCACTACTCCCCCAGCCTGGTGATGCACGACCACCTCGAGGCGGGTGCCCGGTACCCGCTTGCGGACTTCGTCGCCCGGACGGGCGCGGCCCTGGGCGAGGCCAGCGAGCGCGTGCGCGCGAAGTACGGCATGGCCTGCACCTCGGCCATGCAGTCGCAGCAGACGATCGCGGCCACGGCCGCCCACTACCCGGCCGACGTCCACCCGACGGCCGAGGTCGAGGTGCTCACCATGGAACCGCAGCTCGAGAGGACCGGATCATGATCCCGACCCCAGTCATCGCAGGTGACCACTACGACGCCGTCATCGTGGGAGGCGGGCAGGCCGGCCTCTCGCTCAGCCGCCACCTCGTCGAGAGGGGCATCCGGCACATCGTCATCGAGCGTGACGAGGTCGGCCACGAGTGGCGCGACGGACGGTGGGACGCCTTCACGCTCGTCACGCCGAACTGGCACTGCCGGCTCCCGGGATACGCGTACGACGGCCCGGACCCCGACGGGTTCATGACGCGCGACGAGGTCCACGCCTGGGTGCGGGCGTATGCCGACACCTTCGACGCCCCCGTCGCGCAGGGCGTCGAGGTCGTCCGGGTCGAGCAGCGACCGGAGGGCGGCTTCACCGTCGTCACCTCGGCCGGGGTGCTCACCGCCGACACCGTCACCTCCGCCACCGGTGGGTACCACGAGCCCGTGGTGCCCGACTGGGCGAAGGACGTCCCGGTGTCGGTCACGCAGGTGCACTCGCACGAGTACCGCAACGCGCGCCAGTTGCCGGAGGGGCCGGTGCTCGTCGTCGGCACCGGGCAGTCGGGCACCCAGATCGCCGAGGACCTGCACATCGAGGGCCGCAACGTGCATCTCGCCGTGGGCCGGGCACCCCGTGTCGCCCGGTTCTACCGGGGCAGGGACTGTATGACCTGGCTCGCCGAGATGGGCCTGTACGACGTGCCGGTCACGACGCGCGGCCTCACCAAGCGGGAGTCCACCAACCACTACGTCACGGGGCGCGACGGCGGCCGCGACATCGATCTGCGGCAGTTCGCCGTCGGCGGCATGGCGTTGCACGGCCGGGCGCTCGCGGTCGTCGACGGGGCAGTCCACTTCGACGACTCCCTGGCGAGCAACCTCGACCACGCCGACTCGGTCGCCGAGTCCATCAAGGACGACATCGACCGGTACATCGAGCGCGAAGGCATCGACGCCCCCGTGGAGGCACGCCACACCCCCGTGTGGCAACCACGGCCCGGGGGCAGCAGCCTGGACCTCCGCGACATCGGCAGCATCGTCTGGGCCGTCGGCTTCCGGGCGGACTGGGGCTGGCTCGGCGAGCTCGGCGTCCTCGACGAGGATGGCCACCCGAGGCACGAGCGCGGTGCCACGTCCGTGCCCGGCTTCCACTTCCTCGGGCTGCCGTGGCTCCACACATGGGGCTCCGGGCGGTTCCACGCGATCGCCCGCGACGCGGAGCACGTGGCATCGCTCGTCGCCGAGGGCGCGGCCGCCCGCGCGGCCTGACGCGTCCCTAGTCTGGGCCGATGAGCACCGTGACGATGGCGGCCGTGGCCGCACACTTCGGACGCGACGTCGAGCGCACTCTCACCAAGCTGTCCAGCATCGTCCAGCAGGCCCGCGAACGCGGCGTCGACCTGCTCGTCCTCCCGGACGCCACGATCGGCGGTTACCTCGGCGATCTGAGGCATCCGGGAAGCACGGGGGTCGACCTCCCTCCGGCCATCGCGCTCGACGGGCCCGAGCTCGCCACCGTCGTGTCGCTGGCGGGCGGGATGACGGTCTGCTTCGGCCTCACGGAGCGCGCCGTCGTCGACGGCGAGGAGGTGCGCTGCAACACCGCGGCCTGCGTGAGCGGCGACGGCCTGCTCGGCGTGCACCGCAAGGTGCACCTACCGCTCGGCGAGGCCGAGGCCTATCGCCCCGGCGACAGCTTCCGGGCCTTCGACACCCCTGTCGGACGGATCGGCATGCTCATCGACTTCGACAAGACCTTCCCCGAGGCCGCCCGCACGCTGGCCCTCGACGGCGCCGAGGTGGTGACCTGCCTCAGCGCGTGGCCCGCCAGCGTCACCGACCGGTCGGACCGGATCCGCAACGACCGCCAGGCCCACCTCTTCGACCTCTACGACTGCGCCCGGGCCGCCGAGAACCAGGTGTACCTCGTGTCGTCGAACCAGACCGGGGTGCTCGGGGGCCTGCGCTTCCTCGGTCAGGCCAAGGTCGTCGACCCCGCCGGCGAGATCGTCGCCAAGACCTGGGCGAAGGGGGGACTGGCCGTCGCCGAGGCCGACGTCAGCACTGCCGTGGCGCGGGCCCGCCGCTCCCTCGACCACATCCACCAGCGCGTGGAGCACGCCTACCGACTCACCACCACCAGCGCCTGACCGTCACCGGCGGCGCACGATCGGACGACCCATGCGTATCGCCCAGCTCACCTACTCCACCAAGCCCCGTGGCGGGGTCGTCCACACGCTCGCCCTGTCGGAGGCACTCGCGGCCCGCGGGCACGACGTCGAGATCTGGACCCTGGGACGGGGCGGTGACCGCGCCTTCTTCCGGGACCTCGACCCGCGCGTGCAGGTGCGGGTCGTCCCCTTCGTCTCTCGCGAGGACGAGAGCGTCGGTGACCGCATCGAGCGGTCCATCGCGGCTCTGGCCGCGGCCTTCGACACCGGCGCGGACGTCGTGCACGCGCAGGACTGCATCTCGGCCAATGCCGTGCTCGACGCCGGCGTCGCGCCCATCCGCACCATCCACCACCTGGACGCCTTCACGACACCTCGTCTGGTCTCCTGCCACGAGCGTGCCATCCACGCCCCGGCCGCGCGCATCTGCGTCTCGCGGGCGGTTGCCGACGAGGTCGAGGCCGCCTACGGCTACCGCGCGGCGGTGATTCCCAACGGGGTCGACGCGGGCCGGTTCGCCCGCGCTGCCGGCCCCGAGGGTGCGCCCGCCCGCGACGCCTGGACCGCCCGGCTGGGCGGCTACGTCCTGGCGCTCGGTGGCATCGAGCCGCGCAAGGGCACGATCGACCTGCTCGAGGCCTTCGCCCGGCTCGACCGCCGCGATCTGCAGCTCGTCATCGGTGGTGGGGAGACGCTCTTCGACTACCGCGACTACCGCGCCCGATGTGAAGCCCGCGCCCGCGAGCTCGGCGTCAGCCCGCTCGTGCTGGGGCCGGTCGACGACGACGAGCTGCCAGCACTCGTCGCCGGCGCACAGGTGCTCGGCTTCCCCTCGACGAAGGAGGGGTTCGGGCTCGCGGCGATGGAAGCACTCGCCGCCGGGGTACCTGTCGTCGCCCGTGACCTCCCGGTGCTGCGGGAGGTCTTCGGGGACACCGTGCGCTACGGCAGCGACGTCGACGGTCTGGCGGCGGCGCTCGACGCTGCGCTGTCCGACCCCCCGTGCCACGCCGAGCCCGGGCGGGAGCTGGCGGCCGGCTACACCTGGGCCGCGGCGGCCTCCGCGCACGAGGACTTCTACGTCCGCCACCTCGACGCGACGACGGCCCGAGCGGTCCTCCCTTCGCGCTGAGCAAGAGAAACCCCGGCTTCGCAGGAGTACCAAACCCTTGCGAAGCCGGGGTTCATCGGGTGACCCGAGAATCGGGTGACGGGTGGGACGAGGCGCCGTCAGCCCTTGCGCGCGACGATCGCCTCGGCGATCTGCACGGCGTTGAGCGCTGCGCCCTTGCGCAGGTTGTCCCCGACGACGAAGAGCGTCAGGCCCTTGCCGTCGGCGACGGACTGGTCGGCGCGGATGCGCCCGACGTAGACGTCGTCCTTGCCGGTCGCCTCGAGCGGGTTGGGCACGGCCGTGACGACGACGCCGTCGGCGGCCTCGAGGATCTCGGTGGCCCGCTCGGGGCTGATCTCCCGCTCGAACTCCGCGTGGATCGCCAGCGAGTGGCCGCTGAAGACCGGGACGCGCACGCACGTGCCCGAGACCCGCAGGTCGGGGATGTGCAGGATCTTGCGCGACTCGTTGCGCAGCTTTTGCTCCTCGTCGGTCTCGAGGGTGCCGTCGTCCTGGACGGACCCGGCGATCGCGACGACGTTGAAGCCGACGGGCACCTCGTAGACCTGCGGGGCCGGCAGCGTCAGGGCGCTGCCGTCGCGGGCGAGGTCCTTGGGGTCGCCGGAGGCGTAACCGCCGCGCAGCTGGCTGTCGAGCTCGGTCAGCCCGGCGCCGCCCGAGCCGGAGACGGCCTGATAGGTGGCGACGCGAAGGGCGACGAGCCCCGCCTCGTCGTGCAGCGGCTTGAGGACCGGCATCGCGGCCATCGTCGTGCAGTTGGGGTTGGCGATGACGCCCTTGGGCAGGTCGTCGAGGTCGGTGGGGTTGACCTCGGAGACCACGAGCGGGACCTCCGGGTCCTTGCGCCAGGCGCTCGAGTTGTCGACGACGGTCGCGCCAGCGGCGGCCACCTTGGGCGCCCACTCCTTGCTCGTGGACCCGCCGTTGGAAAACAGCGCGATGTCCAGGCCGGAGAAGTCGGCGGTCGCGGTGTCCTCGACCGTCACCTCCTCGCCCTTCCACGGCAGGGTCGTGCCGGCGGACCGGGCAGAGGCGAAGTAGCGGATCGAGGTGACGGGGAAGTCCCGCTCCTCGAGCAGCGTGCGCATGACCTGTCCGACCTGGCCGGTGGCTCCAAAGACTCCGATGTGCATGGGCCCAAGGATAGGCGTCGGGGCCTGAACACCCACATCGTGTTCAGGCCCCGGACGCGGTGGAGCAGGTCAGGCGGTCGGTGTCTGGCCCGGCCGCGGGTCCGTCTCTGCCTGCTCGGTGGCTGCCTCTCCCTGCTCGGTGGCCGTCGCCGAACCACCGTTGCTGGCGTGCAGCACCTTGTCCCGGTCGATGCCCTCGCCGGGCTCGGCGTGGTCGATCGACAGGACGAAGTCGTCCCCGTGCTCCTTGACACCCGCGACGACGGCCTGCGAGAGGGCCTCGACGGCGTAGGCGCGCCGCACCGCCATCGGGTCGGACTGCAGGTCCTTCACGAGCGCGACCGCCATGCCGATCATGATGAGCACGAAGGGCAGGGCCGCGATGATCGTGATCTGCTGCAGACCGGTCAGCGAGTCCTCGCCGCCGATCGTCAGCATGATCGCGGCCGCGGCACCGGTGGCCACACCCCAGAAGATCACGGTGAACTTGTTGGGCTCGAGGGTGCCGCGCTCGCTGAGCGAACCCATGACGATCGAGGCGGCGTCGGCGCCGGACACGAAGAAGATCGCGACGAGCACCATGACGAGGATCGAGGTGGCCCCGGCCCACGGCATCGAGTCGAGCAGCGCGAAGAGCGTGCTCTCCTCGCCGTCGCCGAACTTGTCGAGCGTCGCGCCCATCTCCTGCGCCTTGATCGCGGCACCACCGAAGATCGCGAACCAGACGAGGCTGACGGTGCTCGGGACGAGGAGCACGCCGGTGACGAACTCACGGATGGTGCGCCCCCGCGAGATGCGGGCGATGAACATTCCGACGAAGGGGGTCCAGCTGACCCACCACGCCCAGTAGAAGATCGTCCAGCCGGACAGCCACCCCTTGACGCCGGACTCGCCCTGCGCGTTGGTCCGCGCGGCGTACTCCATGAGGTGCTGCATGTAGGTGCCGAGCGAGGTCGGGACGAGGTTGAGGATGAAGATCGTCGGGCCGACGACGAAGACGAAGGCGGCCAGGACGAAGGCCAGCACCATGTTGGTGTTGGAGAGCCACTGGATGCCCTTTTCGACGCCGGAGACGGCCGAGAAGATGAAGCAGATCGTCAGCACGACGATGATCAGGACGAGGACCGTGTTGGTCACGTCGTCGGCCCAGCCGACGATCTTGGCGCCGGAGGCGATCTGCAGGGCACCGAGGCCGAGCGAGGTCGCGGAGCCGAAGAGTGTGGCGAAGATGGCGAAGATGTCGATGACTTTGCCCACCGGACCGTTGACCTGGCGCTTGCCGATGAGCGGCTCGAAGACCGCACTGATCGTCAGGCCGCGACCCTTGCGGAAGACGCCGTAGCCGATGGCCAGACCCGCGACGGTGTAGATCGCCCAGGGGTGGAGCGTCCAGTGGAAGAGGGTCGTCGCCATCGCGGTGCGCGTCGAGCTGTCGTTGCCCGCCTCACCGGTGCCGGGCGGCGGCGTGAGGTAGTGCGCGAGCGGCTCGGCGGCACCCCAGAACATCAGGCCGATGCCCATGCCGGCCGAGAACATCATCGCGATCCACGAGATGGTCCGGAACTCCGGCTCCTCGCCGTCGGCGCCCAGGGGGATGTTGCCGTACTTGCTGGCGGCCAGCCAGATGACGAAGAAGACGAAGCCGGTCGAGGCCAGAGCGAAGAGCCAGCCGGTGTTGGTCACGACCCAGTCGAGTCCGCTCTCCGAGGCGCTGGACAGCGACGAGGTGCTGATGACACCCCACAGGACGAAGGCGACGGACAGCACGGCGGTGATGCCGAAGACGATCCAGTCGATGCCCAGCTTGTCCTGCTTGCGCAGGATGCGCGGCTCGAGGGCCGGGTGGTCCACCCGACGGGTGTCGCGCGGCGGGGCGTTCTTGCCAGAGGGTGGCGGTTGCGTAGGTGCAGTCACGTGTCGTCCGACCCGGACATCGCTGGAGCCGCCCGGGCCGCTCCTCCCAAGTCAGAGTCGGTGGCGTTAGCGGGCAGCATGCTGCCCAGCCACTCACTTTGACCCCAAGCGCACCCGGAGCCCAAATGCTTGTGACCGAGTCGTGACCTCAGAAGCCGAGGCGGTGCAGCTGCTTGGGGTCGCGCTGCCAGTCCTTGGCCACCTTGACGTGCAGGTCGAGGAAGACCTTCTGACCGAGCAGCTTTTCGATGCCGACCCGGGCCGTCGTGCCGACCTCGCGCAGCCGCGAGCCACCCCGGCCGATGATGATCGCCTTCTGGCTGTCGCGCTCGACGAAGACGTTGACCCGCACGTCGAGCATCGGGTCGTCGTCGGGTCGACCCTCGCGGGGCACGACCTCCTCGACGACGACGGCCAGGCTGTGCGGCAGCTCGTCGCGGACCCCTTCGAGGGCGGCCTCGCGCACGAGCTCGGCGATCATCTTCTCGTCGTCCTCGTCGCTTACCTGGTCGACGGGGTAGAGCGGCGCGGGCGAGGGCGGCAGGTAGCCACCCAGCACGGCGAGCACGTCGTCGACCTGGTCCCCACGGACCGCGGAGCACGGGACGATGGCGGCCCAGTCGCCGAGCTGGTCGATGGCGATGAGGTGCTCGGCGAGGCGCTCGCGGTCGACCGCGTCGGCCTTCGTCGCGATGGCGACGACCGGCACTCGCTTGGCTCGCTGCAGCTCGGCGAGGTCCTTGGCGATGTAGGTGTCGCCGGGGCCGATCCGCTGGTCGGCGGGCATGCAGAAGCCGATGACGTCGACCTCGAGCAGGGTCTCGCGGACGAGGTCGTTGAGCCGCTCGCCGAGCAGGGTGCGGGGCTTGTGCAGGCCCGGCGTGTCGACGAGCACGAGCTGCTGGTGGTCGCGCGTGACGATGCCACGGATCGTGTGCCGCGTCGTCTGCGGCTTGCTCGAGGTGATGGCGACCTTGTCGCCGACGAGCGCATTGGTCAGCGTCGACTTGCCGGCATTGGGCCGGCCCACCAGGCAGGCGAAGCCCGCCCGCCACTGGGTCTCGTCGGTCATGCGTCGACCTCCTCGTGCTCGTGCCGGTCGCGCGCCGGTGCCGTCCTCTCGACGATGACGGTCGCGATCCGGTGCTGTCGTCCGGACATCTTCTCAGCCGTGAGCCGCAGGCCGGCGACCTCGCAGGTCGTGCCGACGATCGGCACCCGGCCGGTGATCTTGCCGATGAGGCCACCGACGGTGTCGACCTCCTCGTCCTCGAGGTCGACGTCGAGCAGCTCGGCGAGGTCGTCGACGTGCAGCCCCGCCGGCACCCGGTATCGGCCGTCGTCGAGCTCCTCGACACCCGGCCCCTCGCGGTCGTACTCATCGGTGATCTCGCCGACGATCTCCTCGAGGATGTCCTCGATCGTCACCAGGCCGGCAGTGCCGCCGTACTCGTCGACGACGATCGCGGCGTGGATCTGGTCGCGCTGCATCTCGCGCAGCAGGTGGTCGACGGGCTTGCTCTCGGGGACGAAGGGAGCCGGCCGCATGAACTGCGAGACCGGCAGATCACGGCTCGTCTCGTCGGCCAGCAGGCGGCGCACGACGTCCTTGAGGTAGAGCAGGCCGACGATGTCGTCGCTCGACTCCCCCACGACGGGGACGCGGGAGAAGCCGGAGCGGATGAAGAGGTTGAGCCCCTTGCGCGCCGGCTTGTCCGACTCGATAGTGATCATGTCGGTGCGCGGGACCATGACCTCGCTGGCCATGGTGTCGCCGAGCTCGAAGACCGAGTGGAGCATGTCGCGCTCCTCGTCCTCGATGAGCGCGGACTCCCCCGCGAGGTCGAGCAGGTCGCGCAGCTCGGCCTCGGAGCGGAAGGGCCCGTCGCGGTAGCCGCGCCCCGGCGTCACCGCGTTGCCGAAGGTGACGAGCAGCCGGGCGAAGGGGCCCAGCACGCGACGCAGCCCGATGACCGCGGGCGCCGCGGCGAGCGCGATCGGCGTGCTGTGCTGCTGCCCGAGGGTCCGTGGGGAGACCCCGACGAGGACGAAGGTGACGACGACCATGATCCCGGCGGAGACGAGCAGCGCGACCCAGGTCCGCTCGACCTGCCCGACGACGACGAGGGTGATGAGCACGGCCGCGCTCGCCTCGGCGATGGCCCGGAGGAAGGCGATGACGGAGATCGGTCCCGCGCTGTCGGCGAGGATCTGGCGCAGGGCGGGTGCCCCCCTTCGTCCCGCGCTGTCGGCCTCCTCCGCGGCGACGCGGGAGGCCGAGCCGATGGCGGCGTCGACGAGGGTGAGGACGAAGGCGGCGACGATCGCGACGACCGCGCCGATGATCAGGGTGGTCACCCCTGGGCCTCCCGGCCGCGGCCGGCGAGGAAGGTGAGCAGCAGCTGGCGTTGCAGCTCGAACATCTCCTTTTCCTCGTCGGGCTCCGCGTGGTCGTAGCCGAGCAGGTGGAGGATCCCGTGCGTCGTCAGCAGGAGCATCTCCTCGATGGCGGCGTGGCCCGCTGCGGCGGCCTGCCGCTCCGCGACCGACGGGCACACGACGATGTCGCCGAGGACCCCCTCGGCGGAGGTCTCGCCCTCGCGACCGGGCCGCAGCTCGTCCATCGGGAAGCTCATGACGTCGGTCGGGCCGGCGAGGTCCATCCACTGCTCGTGCAGGACGGTCATCGTCGCCTCGTCGACGAAGCGGATGCACAGCTCGGCCTGCGGGTGCACGCGCATCTGCTCGAGCACGTAGCGGCTGAGGTCGACGAACTCGACCTCGTCGACGTCGTGGTCGGTCTCGTTGAGCACGTCGATGCTCATCGGCGCTGCCCCTTCGTCGCGTCGTATCGGTCGTAGGCCCCGACGATCTCCCCGACGAGCCGGTGGCGGACGACGTCGGAGGCGTCGAGGTGGGCGAAGTGGACGCCCTCGATGTCGGTGAGGATGCGCTGGACGACCTTGAGGCCGGACTCCATCCCGCCGGGCAGGTCGACCTGGCTCGTGTCGCCGGTGACGACCATCTTCGAGCCGAAGCCGAGGCGGGTGAGGAACATCTTCATCTGCTCGGGCGAGGTGTTCTGCGCCTCGTCGAGGATGATGAAGGAGTCGTTGAGGGTGCGGCCGCGCATGAAGGCCAGGGGGGCGACCTCGATGGTGCCGGCGGCCATGAGCCGCGGGATCGAGTCGGGGTCGATCATGTCGTGCAGGGCGTCGTAGAGCGGCCGCAGGTAGGGGTCGATCTTGTCGCCGAGGGTGCCCGGGAGGAAGCCGAGCTTTTCGCCGGCCTCGACCGCGGGCCGGGTCAGGATGATCCGGCTGACCTCCTTGGCCTGCAGGGCGGCGACCGCCTTGGCCATCGCCAGGTAGGTCTTGCCGGTGCCGGCCGGCCCGATGCCGAAGATCACCGTGTTGTCGCCGATGGCGTCGACGTAGTGCTTCTGCCCGAGGGTCTTGGGCCGGATGGTGCGGCCGCGGTTGGAGACGATGTTCATCGTCAGCACGTCAGCGGGCCGCTCCCGGGTCTGCCCCCGCAGCATGGCGATCGAGCGCTCGATGGCATCGCGGTTGAGCGGCTGGCCGGCCTCGACGATCTCCATGACCTCGTCGAGGAGACGGTCGATGATCGCGAGGTCCTCGGTCGGCCCCTCGAGGCGGAACTCGTTGCCGCGCACGAGGATCTCGGTCTTGGGGAAGGCGCGCTCCATGGTCCGCAGGAGCTCGTCCGTCGGACCGAGGATGTTGACCATCGGCACGTTGTCCGGCAGGACGATCGTCTGCCGGGAGCGGGTGCCGCGCTCGTGCGCGGTGGCGCGCGGGTCGTCGGAGATCGCGTCGAGGGCGCGCAGGTCGGGCTGGTCTGATGGAGGCATCGTGCCGCCGATTCTACGGGCGGCGCCGCGCCGGGACGACCGGATCGGCCTCAGCCCTGCGGCAGCCCCACGACCGGGTCGACGAGGGCCCGCTCCCGCTGCAGCTCAGGGGCGCGGCGCAGGTCACCGGCACGCACCCTGCGGGCGAGGACGAAGGGGGTCAGTCCCGCCGCGGGGTAGCCGTCGGCGACCATCGCCGCCTCGACCGCCTGGAGGAAGGCTCGCGGGTCGCTCGGCCCGAGCTGCCACCAGCCGAAGGGGCTGTCGGTGGGAGCCGGTTGGTACCGGTACCCCTGGGAGAGCGCCTCGGCGACCGGCAGCGACCCGAGTGGGCGGTCGGTCCAGGCGTTGACGACGACGCCCGGGGGCAGGACCGCCTGCTGGCGGTGCAGGGCGAGCGGCATCCGCGTCATCGCGCGGACGCTCGTCGCGATGAAGATGCGGCCAGGGTCCATCGACTCCCAGGGCAGCGCCTCGGCCCGACTCCCCGGGCCGCGGACGACGAGCCCGTGGCGGTGGACGTCCTGCCGGGTGCGGCGGGCGGCCAGGTGGACGACGAGCATGACCGGGAGGTACACCGCGGCCGCGACGCACCACGCCCCGACGACGAGCGCGAGCGAGGGCCCGCCGGGGGCGAGCCCGGCCACCATCGCGCCGAGCCCGACGCAGACGAGCGCGAGGAGGGCGAGCGAGCGGCCCCGGGCCCGGGCGCCGACCCCGCCCCTGAAGGACGCGAGCAGCGGCCCCATGTCGGCCGGACCGGCAGCTGACATGCGGGCCAGCGCGGCGTGGTCGTCCGGGGTCCCGCCGGCCCACGCGTAGTACTGGCGCGTCACGCCCAGCGGCCCCGTGCGCTGACGACGGCGATGGCGGCCGGCCCGGCCGTCGAGGCGCGCAGGACCTGCGCCCCCAGCCGCACGGGCGTGGCGCCTGCCGCGACGAAGGCCTCGAGCTCCTGGGGCGAGATCCCCCCTTCGGGTCCGACGACGAGCAGGACCTCGCCGGAGTCCGGGAGCGGCGCGGTGGCCAGCGGGGTCGTCGCGTCCTCGTGCAGCACGAAGGTCGTCGCGCCCGCGCAGCGCCGGGCGAGGGCGGAGCTCGTGACGAGCCCGTCGACCTGGGGCCACCGGCCCCGACGCGACTGCTTCGCGGCGCGCTCGACGACATTGGCCCACTTGCGCTGGCCCTTGTCGACCTTGGGGCCCTTCCACCGCACGATCGACCGGTCGGCCTGCCACGGGACGACGGTGTCGACGCCGAACTCGGTGGCGGCCTCGACGGCGTCCTCGTCCCGCCCGTCCTTGGCCAGGGCCTGCACGAGCGTCAGGCGGAGGGAGGACTCCGGCTCGTCGGCGCGCTCGAGCACCCGCAGCCGCACCAGCTCTCGGGCGACCTCGGTGACCTCGGTGAGCACGCGGGCCCCCTGCCGGTCGGCGACGAGCACGTGCTCCCCCACCGCGAGCCGCACGACGGCCGCGGCGTGGTGGGCCTCCGGCCCGGTGAGGTCGACGACGTCGGCGACCCCGAGACCGTCGAGGGCACCGGGGTCGACGACGAAGAGTGGTGCGGTCATGGCCCCAGTCCTGCCTCTGGTCGGGCCCGCCACAGCGGCGGGTCGTGCGGCGCCCGGCGCGGGAGGGCCTCGCGACCGGCCGGCACGTCGGTCCGGTGCCGCGCCAGGTGGTCGGCGAGCCCGTGCACGGGGTAGCCGTCGGCGACCATCGCCGCCTCGAGGTCACGGACGAAGGCGGCGACGTCGCGGGGGCCGAGCGCCCACCAGACGAAGGGGGTGTCCAGCCGCGGGGCCCGCGGCAACGGGTCGTACCTGCCCCCGAGGCCCCGCCAGTCGTCGACGGCGTCGGGCCCGTCGGTGCCGTTGAGCAGCAGGCACTCCCCGCCGGCCACCCGGCGGCGCCGGGCGAGCGTGACGACGGAGCGGGCAGCCCGGGCGGACGTCGCCCACACCATGCGGCCGGGGTCCATCGTCGCGAAGGGGACCGGGCGCGAGCCGACGACCAGGCCGTGGGCGCGCACCTCGATGCCCCGGCTGTCGTGGGTGGCCGCGAGACCCACCCCGACGAGCACGGCCACGGCCACCCCGATGGCCAGAGGGCACAGGACGGCGGCCACCGGCAGCGCGCCGAGCACCACGAGCACGGTCGCGGTCGCGACGGCCAGGACCACCACGACCCCGACGACCGCGAGCAGGGCCGCCACGGGACGCGAGGCGGCGGGCACGGTGTGCCGGGCGCGCACCGGCCCGAGCTGCTCAGGGGTGGTGCGCAGCGACGTCTCGAGCGCCGGCGACGCCTGCGGTGTGCCGTCGAGGCCGACGAAGCGGCGCAACATCGCGCGGCGTCCGGGCCGTCAGCGCTTGAAGGCGTGCCGCAGGCGCCCGACGAAGCCGGAGTCGACGTCGTGGAGCTCGCCGTCGGGCTGCTCCTCGTCACGCAGCCGCGCGAGGTCGCGCAGCAGCTGCTCCTGCTCGGCATCGAGCTTGGTCGGGGTGCGCACGTCGACGTGGATGACGAGGTCGCCACGCCCTTCGTGCCGCAGGTGGGTCACGCCGAGCCCGGGCAGGACGATCGTGTCGCCGGGCTGGGTGCCGCGCTTGATGGTGATCTCCTGCTCGCCGTCGAGGGTGGCAAAGCTCATCGTCACGCCGAGGGCGGCTGCCGTCATCGGTACCGCGACCGATGCGTGCAGGTCGTCGCCGCGCCGGGTGAAGGTCTCGTGCTCGGCGACCCGCAGCTCGACGTAGAGGTCCCCGGCCGGCCCACCACCGGGACCGACCTCCCCTTCGCCGGCGAGGTGGATGCGGGTGCCGGTGTCGACACCGGCGGGGATGCGCACCTTCATCGTGCGGCGGCTGCGCACGCGGCCCTGGCCGGAGCACTCGTGGCAGGGGCTCGGGATGACCTCGCCGAAGCCCTGGCAGGTCGGGCACGGACGGCTCGTCATCACCTGGCCGAGGAAGGAGCGCTGCACCTGCTGGACCTCACCGCGCCCACCACAGGTGTCGCACGTGCGGCGACCGGTGCCGGGCTGGGCCCCGTCGCCGGAGCACGAGCCGCACACTGCCGCGGTGTCGATCGTCAGGTCCTGCTCGCCGCCGAAGACCGCCGTCGCGAGGTCGATCTCGAGACCCACGAGGCCGTCCTGCCCACGTGAGGAGCGCGAGCGCGGCCCACGACCGCCGCCCGCGGCCTGGCCGAAGAACTGCTCCATGATGTCGCTGAAGCTGAAGCCGGCACCGAAGCCCTCGTGCGCACCGCCGTAGGGGTCACCGCCCATGTCGTACTGGCGGCGCTTCGTCTCGTCGGAGAGGACGTCGTAGGCCTGCGAGACCCGCTTGAACTGCTCCTCCGCCTCGGGGCCGGGGTTGACGTCCGGGTGCAGGGTGCGGGCGAGCTTGCGGTACGCCCGCTTGATCTCCTCGGGCGTGGCCTCGCGGCTGACGCCCAGATCCTCGTAGTAGTCGTTCACGCGTGAGGTCCTCGTGGGTCGTGGTCGATGTCGGTCGGGTGCGGGGTGGCGCCGGTCAGGCGTCCACGATCCGCGAGAGGTAGGCGGCCACAGCGCGCACCTGCGCCATGGTCGCCGGGTAGTCCATGCGGGTCGGGCCGAGCACGCCGACGGCACCGACGTGCTCGTCGCCCGCGCCGTAGCCCGAGGTGATGAAGGAGGTCGACTGCAGGCTCGACACCGGGTTTTCGGCGCCGATGCGTACCGAGACGCCCGTCGACGCGTCGTGGGCCTCGGCGCTCAGCAGGCGCAGCAGCACCACGTGCTGCTCGAGGGCGTCGAGCACCGGCTCGAGCGTCATCGGGAAGTCGCCGGAGCTGCGGGCGAGGTTGGCGGTGCCGGCGAGCGTCACCTTGGTCGCCCGCTCCTCCGCGAGCGCCGCGTCGAGCGCGGCGAGCACGCCCGCCGTCAGGGCGTCCTCGGTCTCACGGTCGTCCTCGTGGAGGGTCGCGAGCGAGGTGAGCGCCTCGGCGAGGCGCCGGTCGTGGGTCGCGGCGTTGATCCGCGCACGCGCGCTGGCGAGGGCCTCGGCCCCCGCCGCGGTCGTGTAGTCGACGTTGATCGGGATGATCCGCTGCTCGACGCGGCCGCTGCCCATGATGACGACGACCATGAGCCGCGTCCGGCTCATCGGGACGAGCTCGACGTGCCGGACGGTGCTGCGGGTCAGCGAGGGGTACTGCACGACGGCGACCTGACGGGTGAGCGTCGACAGCAGACGCACCGTCCGGTCGAGGACGGTGTCGAGGTCGTCGGCGCCCTCGAGGTAGCTCGTGATGGCGGCCCGCTCCCCCTTCGACATCGGGCGGACGGCTGCCAGGCGGTCGACGAAGAGCCGGTAGCCGGCATCGGTGGGGATCCGCCCGGCGGAGGTGTGCGGCGCCGCGATGAGGCCCTCGTCCTCGAGCGCGGCCATGTCGTTGCGCACCGTCGCGGCCGAGACGTTGAGCTGGTGCCGGTCCAGGAGAGCCTTGGAACCCACCGGCTCGGAGGTCTGCACGTAGTCCTCGATGATGGCGCTCAGCACGGCCATGCGCCGCTGCTCCTGGCTCATGCGGACCTCCCTTCGACACGATGCTCGGACCGCTGGCACTCGGTCCACCTGAGTGCCAAGTCTACGACCGGGGCGGGCATTCCCCGGAATCCGGCGTGCCGCCTGCGCCGGCGACCGCCCTTCGGCCTACCGTCCCTGCGTGAGCGATCGATACGGCAAGGACGTCCTCTCCGCCGGCTGGCAGTCGAAGGGGAGGCTGGCGCGGCCCACCTCCCGCGCCCTCGAGGCGGTGACCGGCACCGTCGTCGAGGACGTCGAGACCGGCTGGGTCGGCGCCGTGGTCGCGGTGGAGAAGGCCGGCGGCGTCCACGTCGTCCACCTCGAGGACCGACGTGGCAAGGTCAAGGCCTTCCCGCTCGGGCCGGGCTTCCACGTCGACGGCGCCCCCGTGACCCTCACCCCGCCGAAGGGGGCGCAGCGCGCGGCCCTCGCCGCCGCCCAGCAGCAGGCCTCGCGCACCGCGAGCGGCTCCGTCGCCGTCCACGACGGCAAGGCCCGCGTCGCCCGAGGCTCGCGGATCTTCGTCGAGGGGCGCCACGACGCCGAGCTCGTCGAAAAGGTCTGGGGCCACGACCTGCGCGTCGAGGGTGTCGTCGTCGAGCCGCTCGACGGCGTCGACGACCTGGCTGCCGCGATCCGCGACTTCGCTCCCGGCCCCGGCCGCCGGATGGGCGTGCTCGTCGACCACCTCGTGCCGGGCAGCAAGGAGTCGCGCATCGTCGAGAAGGCCAACCGGGTCGCCCCTGAGCACGTGCTCGTCCTCGGCCACCCCTACGTCGACGTCTGGCAGTCGGTCCGGCCCCAGCGTCTCGGCATGGACACCTGGCCGACGGTCTCCCGCTCGATCGAGTGGAAGAAGGGCATCTGCCAGCACCTCGGCTGGGCCCACGACACCCAGGCCGACATCGCCCGTGCCTGGAAACAGATCCTCGCCACCGTGCGCACCTACGCCGACCTCGAGCCGGCGCTGCTCGGCCGCGTCGAGGAGCTCATCGACTTCGTCACGGCCGAGTAGCGGGTCAGTCGCGCGGGCCGCCGGCGACGTAGATGACCTGGCCGGAGACGAAGCCGGCCTCCTCGGACAGCAGGAAGGATGCGGTGGCGGCGATGTCCTCGGGCTGGCCGACGCGACCGACAGGGGTCTCCTTGGCGGCGTGGGCGAGGAAGTCCTCGAAGGGCACGCCGATCCGCTCGGCGGTGGCCGCGGTCATGTCGGTCTGGATGAAGCCCGGAGCGATGGCATTGGCGGTGACACCGAACTTGCCGAGCTCGATGGCGAGGGTCTTGGTGAAGCCCTGCATGCCGGCCTTGGCGGCGGAGTAGTTGGCCTGGCCCCGGTTGCCGAGGGCGGAGGTCGAGGAGAGGTTGACGATGCGGCCGTACTTCTCCGCGGTCATGTGGGCCTGGGCCGCCTTGGTCATGAGGAAGGCGCCGCGCAGGTGGACCGCCATGACGGAGTCCCAGTCGTCGACCGACATCTTGAAGAGCATGTTGTCGCGGATGATGCCCGCGTTGTTGACGAGCAGGGTCGGGGCGCCGAGCTCTGCGGCGACCCGAGCGACGCCCGCCTCGACCTGCTCGGCGTCAGAGACGTCCACGCCCACGGCGAGAGCGGTCCCGCCCCCTTCGGTGATCTCGTCGACGACCACCTGGCAGGCGGACTCGTCGAGGTCGAGGACGGCGACGTGGTGGCCGTCCGTGGCGAGGCGAAGGGCGATGGCCCGGCCGATCCCGCGGGCGGCTCCGGTGACGATGGCGGTACGAGTCGTGGTCATGCCCTCATCGTGCGCCATGGGGTAAGCGCCCGCACACCTGCGTCCGCGAAGCGGTCATCGACACCGGGTCAGCGGCGGTGCACCCGGCTCGGGCGCCACTTCGGCTCGGTCGGCAGCATCCACCCACGCCGTCGAGCGAGGTCGCACACGCCGCCGCCAATGAGCAGTGCCCCCAACGAGGCGAGCGGATCAGTGGTCACCAGCTGGAGCAGGACGAAGGAGGCGCCGCCGGCGAAGGCCGCGGTCGCGTAGAGCTCGGAGCGCTGCAGGATCGCGGGCACGCTGCCGAGCATGACGTCGCGCACGACCCCTCCCCCGCACGCGGTGAGTACGCCGAGCAGGATCGCCGGGAACCAGTGGATGTCGAGCAGCAGCGCCTTCTGGGTGCCGACGACGGCCCAGGTGCCGAGCGCCACGGCGTCCACCCAGGGGAAGACCTGCCGCCAGCGGCGCCCTTCGAGCGGGACGAGGAAGGCGATGAGGGCGGCCGTGAGCGCCACCGTGAGGTACCGCAGGTCGGTCAGCGCCACCGGCTGGACGTCGAGCAGCACGTCACGGATCGCGCCACCCCCGAGGGCGGAGACGACGGCGAGCACGCAGAAGCCGACCGGGTCGAGCTGGTAGCGCCGGGCGACGGCCCCACCGAGCAGCCCGTTGGCGAAGACGCCGAGCAGGTCGAAGGCGGCGATGAGGTCGGGGATCTGCGGGACGTCAGGCACCTGCGCTCCTGACGAGGTGGTGGACGACGGTGTCGGCCAGCAGTCGACCACGGCGGGTGAGGACGACACGGCCGCCGATCGCGGCCCGACCCTCGACGAGGCCGTCGGCGACGAGGCCCGCGACGGCCCGACGCCCCTGCGGCGTCAAGCGATCGGTCGGCAGCCCGTCGACGAGACGCACCCCGAGCAGGACGTCCTCGTCGGCGCGCTGCTCGGCCGTCAGGACCTCGCGCTCGGCGGCCGGGTCCCCCTCGGCCAGCGCCTTGGCCCAGGTCGCCGGGTGCTTGAGGTTCCACCAGCGCTCGCCGTCGACGTGGCTGTGCGCGCCCGGGCCGACGCCCCACCAGTCGTGGCTGCGCCAGTAGGCCTCGTTGTGCCGGCAGCGGTCGGCGGGCGTGCGGGCCCAGTTGCTGATCTCGTACCAGCCGTAGCCGGCCGCGGCGAGCAGCTCGTCGGCCAGCTCGTACTTGTCCGCCTCGTCGTCACCCGTCGGCATCGGCAGCTCGCCCCGACGCACCCGGGCGGCCATCTTGGTGCCGTCCTCGACGGTCAGGGCATAGGCGGACAGGTGGTCGGGCTCGAGGGCGACGGCGGTCTCGAGCGAGGTGCGCCACTGGTCGAGGGTCTCCCCCGGCGTGCCGTAGATGAGGTCCAGGCTCACCGCGAGACCCGCGGCACGGGCCGCGGCCAGGGCACGGGCGACGTTGGCAGGGTCATGGGTGCGGTCGAGCGTCGCGAGCACCTGCGGCACGGCTGACTGCATGCCGATGCTCACCCGGCTGAAACCGCCGTCGGCGAGCACCCGCAGCGACTCCTCGGTGACGCTGTCGGGGTTGGCCTCCGTCGTTACCTCGGCATCGTCGTCCAGGCCCCACCGCTCCCGCACGGCATCGAGGAAGCGCACGAGGTCCTGCGGGGGCAGCAGCGTCGGCGTGCCGCCCCCGACGAAGACCGTCGAGACCGGGCGGTCCGTGCCCACGGACCGCGCCGCCAGGTCGAGCTCGCCGATCGCGGCGTCGACGAAGGTGGCGACGCTCGCCCCCTTCGCGCCGCCGACGGGGCCCAGCTCGGTGGCCGTGTAGGTGTTGAAGTCGCAGTACCCGCATCGGACCGTGCAGAAGGGCACGTGCAGGTAGATGCCGAAGGGGGGACGCACCGGCCCATCCTCCCACCGATAGCGTGGGCGGCATGACCCGGTGGATCGAGCTCGACGGCGTCGTCAACATGCGTGACCTCGGTGGCCTGCCCACCCGCGACGGCCGCACCACCCGCGAGGGGCGGCTCATCCGCAGCGACAACCTCCAGGACCTGAGCGAAGGGGATGTCCGTCACCTCGTCGAGGTGCTCGGGGTGACGGACGTCGTCGACCTGCGCAGCCACGTCGAGCACGAGGTCACCGGCGCCGGGCCGCTGCGCTCCACCCCGCTGACCCACCACCACCACAGCCTGCTGCGCGAGGACCTCGGGGCCGATGAGACGGTCGAGGAGGCACTGGCGGTCCGGTGGGGTCGCGGGGACCCCGCGCCGCGGGACGGGGCCTTCTGGGCCCGGCACTACACGGGCTACCTCACGCGGCGCCCCGACTCCGTCGCCGCGGCACTCGCCGCGATCCGGGACAGCGCCGGAGGCACCGTCGTCCACTGCGCCGCGGGCAAGGACCGCACGGGCACGGTCGTCGGCATGGCTCTGGCGGTCGCCGGGGTCCCCGACGAGGAGATCGTCGCCGACTACGTCCTGACCGCCGGGCGGCTCGAGCGGATCATCGATCGCCTCATCGAGGTCGAGCCCTACCGCAGGTCACTGCCCACCCACACCCTCGAGGAGCAGCTGCCCCGCGCGGAGTCGATGGCGGCGGTGCTCGCCCACCTCGACGAGGAGTTCGGCGGGACGATCGGCTGGCTGGAGGCCGCCGGGTGGACCCAGGAGGAGGTCACGCGGCTGCGCGACCGGCTCGTGGGGTGAGGCTCAGGCCTTCTTCGGCTTGGCAGTGACGTAGACGGGGATGACGCCCTCGACGACGACGACGCCGTCGGTGCGCACCGCCTTGACCCGGATGTCGACGTCGTAGGGAGCCTCGCCCGTCCACTGCTCGGGGTCGGTCTCGGCGACGCACAGCAGGTCGGTCGTCGACTTGGCGAGGTAGCTCACCCGCAGGCCCCGCGGCAGCCATCGCTGGTCGCTCGGGCAGGTTGCCTCGGCGAGCAGACCCATCGCGGCCTCGAGCCCGTTGCACACGGCGATCGCGTGGAGGGTGCCGATGTGGTTGTGCACCCGCTTGCGGTTGCGGATCGACAGCTCGGCGTGGTTGGCGCGGACCTCGCGCACCTTCGGTCGGACGGTGGCGAAGTACGGCGCCTTGACGGCGTAGAGCAGGGAGAAGATCCGCTTGCCGGCCGGGAGGCTCGTGACGCGCTGGTAGAGGTCGAAGGTCTGCTGTGCCATGACCGCCACACTAAGCCAGCGCTTAGTGGCCGGGAAGGGTCCCCGGCGTCGGCTGCGTCACGTCAGCATCGCGCCGTTACTTCTTGGCCTTGTCCACGGCGCTGTCGTCAGAGGAGAGCGCAGCGATGAAGGCCTCCTGGGGCACCTCGACGGTGCCGATGTTCTTCATCCGCTTCTTGCCCTCCTTCTGCTTCTCGAGCAGCTTGCGCTTGCGGGAGATGTCACCGCCGTAGCACTTGGCGAGCACGTCCTTGCGGATGGCGCGGATGGTCTCGCGGGCGATGATCCGCGCGCCGATGGCGGCCTGGATCGGCACCTCGAACTGCTGGCGCGGGATGAGTTCCTTGAGCTTGCCGGCCATCATCGTGCCGTAGGCATAGGCCTTGTCCTTGTGGACGACCGCGCTGAAGGCGTCGACGGTCTCGCCCTGCAGGAGGATGTCGACCTTGACCAGGTCGGCGGCCTGGTCGCCCGCCTCCTGGTAGTCGAGGGAGGCGTAGCCGCGGGTCTTGGACTTCAGCTGGTCGAAGAAGTCGAAGACGATCTCGGCGAGCGGCAGCGTGTAGCGCATCTCGACGCGGTCCTCGGAGAGGTAGTCCATGCCGCCGAGCTGGCCGCGCTTGCCCTGGCACAACTCCATGATCGCGCCGATGAACTCGCTCGGCGCGAGGATCGTCGCCTTGACGACCGGCTCGCGGACCTCGGCAACCTTGCCGTAGGGGAACTCGCTGGGGTTGGTCACGAGGATCTCGGAGCCGTCGTCCATCGTCACCTCGTAGACCACGTTGGGCTGGGTCGAGATGAGGTCGAGGTCGAACTCGCGCTCGAGCCGCTCGCGGACGATCTCCAGGTGGAGCAGGCCGAGGAAGCCGCAGCGGAAGCCGAAGCCGAGGGCAGCGGAGGTCTCCGGCTCGTAGACGAGCGCGGCGTCGTTGAGCTTGAGCTTGTCGAGGGCGTCGCGCAGCGTCGGGTAGTCGGACCCGTCGATCGGGTAGAGCCCCGAGAAGACCATGGGGTTGGGGTCCTTGTAGCCACCGATCGCGTCGGCCGCGGGCGCCGCGGCATTGGTCACGGTGTCACCGACCTTGGACTGGCGCACGTCCTTGACCCCGGTGATGAGGTAGCCGACCTCGCCGACGCCCAGCCCCTTGCTCGGCAGCATCTCCGGCGAGATGACGCCGATCTCGAGCAGCTCGTGGGTCGCCTTGGTCGACATCATCGCGATCTTCTCGCGGGGGTGCAGGGCCCCGTCGACGACACGCACGTAGGTGACGACGCCGCGGTAGTTGTCGTACACGGAGTCGAAGATCATCGCGCGGGCCGGGGCGCTCGCGTCGCCCTCGGGAGCGGGCAGCTTGGCGACGATCTCGTCGAGCAGCTCCTCGACCCCTTCGCCCGTCTTGCCGCTCACCTTGAGCACGTCCTCGGGCTCGCACCCGATGAGGCCGGCGATCTCCTCCGCGTACTTCTCCGGCTGTGCCGCCGGGAGGTCGATCTTGTTGAGCACCGGGATGATCGTCAGGTCGTTTTCCATCGCCAGGTAGAGGTTGGCGAGGGTCTGCGCCTCGATCCCCTGGGCGGCGTCGACGAGGAGGATCGCTCCCTCGCACGCGGCGAGGGAGCGGGAGACCTCGTAGGTGAAGTCGACGTGCCCCGGGGTGTCGATCATGTTGAGGCAGAAGGTCTCCCCCTCCTGCTCCCACGGCATGCGCACGGCCTGCGACTTGATGGTGATGCCGCGCTCGCGCTCGATGTCCATGCGGTCGAGGTACTGCGCGCGCATCTGCCGGGCCTCGACCACGCCGGTGATCTGCAGCATCCGGTCGGCCAGCGTCGACTTGCCGTGGTCGATGTGGGCGATGATGCAGAAGTTGCGGATCTGCGCCGGCGGGGTCGCGTTCGGCGGGAGGGCCTCACGGGCCTGGGGTGACACGGGTTGCGGACCTCGGGTTCGTCGGGACAGGGCTCAGTGGCCCATCCTCTCAGACCAGACGCGATCTCCCGTCATATCCCGTCGTCGGCAGGCCGAAGTACTGCGCGATCGTCGGCGCGACGTCCATCGTGTGCGCGACCGCGGTGCGCACCCCGGGCCTCACCTGGGCGGCTCCGCCGGCCACGATGAAGGGGATCGGCTCGGTCACCGGGTGCCCGTGGTTGCCCGGGATGGGGTTGTTGAAGATCGTCGGGTCGGAGAAGCGCCACCCCGCCTTGCAGTAGACGATGAGGTCGCCGGCATTGGGGCTCAGGCGCAGGTCGGCGGGCGTGTGCACGGACAGCACGCCGTTTTGCCTGAGGACGAGCTCGCGCAGCCGCTTCAGCCCAGCCGCCTTGTCGGCCGCGGGCCCGGTCCAGTACAGGCAGTCCGCTCCGCCGTTCTGCGCGATCTCGACGTTGTCGCGCAGCGTGCGGTCGAACCAGATCGGCGCCCCGAGCGAGATGACCCGGTGGCCCATGGACCAGTCCATCGAGTGGTCCGCGAGGACGATGACGAGCGAGTCCTTCCACCGGTTGGTCGACTTGAGGTAGCTGACGAAGTTGCCGATCAGACGGTCGGTGTTGTTGAGCACCGCGTAGCGCATGGCCGGGACGGTGACCGTGCCACCGGGGTCTGCGTGCCCGACCCGGTCGATGTCGCCGAAGTTGGCGAAGACGAGGTTGGGGTCGGCTGCGCCGACCATCTTGACCAGCGCGTCGTAGGTGTACCCGTCGGGCGCGTGGTCGGTGATCGGCATGAGCGGCTTGGGCTCCCAGCGGTACATCGCCTTTTCGCCGAAGATCCCGTAGAGGTAGTCCTTGGACAGGACGGTGCCGCCGGTCACCCCCTTCGTCTCGAGCTGCTCGAAGATCGTCGGGGCCTTGATGTCGCTCTCGCGGTCCATGTCGCGGACCTCGCCGAGCGCACGGTCGTAGATCTTGTTGGCCGGCACGCCGTTACGGTCCGGTCGCACCCCCGTCATCATCATGACGTGGTTGGGGATCGTCTCCATGATGGGCAGCGATCGTGCATTCGGGTACCAGGTACCGGTCGAGCGCAGCTGGTGGAGGTTGGGCGTGCGCGAGACGGTGATCTCGTCCGGGCGCAGCCCGTCTGTGACGAGCACGTAGACCCGCTTGCGGCTGCGGGTCGTGGCCGCGGAGGCGGCACTCGCGCCGGCCGCCGCCGAGAGGGTGATCGTCGCGCCGCTCGCGGCGGCGACGCGCATGACGGTACGGCGGGTGGGGGTGGTCATGAGGCGGCCTTCCAGACGCGGCGGACCCGGTTGGTCCCGGGCAGGGTCTCGAACCCGGCGCTCCACCGCGCGGTGGACTGCCGGTTGGTCCGGTCCGCGAGTGCGTACCAGTCCATCTGCGCCCGCGCGGGCGTCAGGGTGAGCACGGAGTAGCCGTGCCGGTCGAAGTCGAGGTAGCGCACGTGGAGGTTGGCCCCACGGATGGCGCCCTCGACGGCGAGCGAGAGGGTGCGCGGCTCGACCTTGAGGATGTCGTCGAGGTTGTTGGAGGTCACCGACGTGCCGACGAACTCGACGGCGACGGACCGACTCAGCGGGTACGTGCCGACGTTCTTGGGGATGTCGCAGGCCCAGGCCGAGTGGATGTCACCGGTGAGGAAGACGGTGTTGTCGATCGCGTGGTCGGCGATGTGGTCGATGAGCTCGCGGCGGTCGGCCGTGTACCCGTCCCACTGGTCGACGTTGTACGGGATCCCCTCTGGGGGCAGCACCCCACCCATGTCGTGCAGGGCCCGGCCCACCTCGACGTCGACCGCGCCGAAGGTCACGGGCGCGATCATCACCGGGTTGCCGACGAGCTTCCACGTCGCCGTGGACCTGCTCAGCGACTGCTTGAGCCAGGTCATCTGGGCATCGCCGGTGATCGTGCGGTCGGCGTCGCCGACGGCACCCAGCCGGGCCGCCGAGGCCTGCTCGCTGCGGTAGGTGCGCAGGTCGAGCATCCGCAGGTCGGCGAGGGTGCCGAAGGAGAGCTGCCGGAAGATCTGGCTGCCGTCGCCGATGGCGGCGGTGCCGGAGAGGCGGATCGGCATCCACTCGTCGTAGGCGCGGCGGGCCGCCGCGGCGCGGTCACGCCACCTGCCCTCGGTCAGCGGGTCGTGGTTCTCGGCTCCGCCGATCCAGGCGTCGTTGGCGCTCTCGTGGTCGTCCCACGTCGTGATCCACGCAGCCGCGGCGTGCAGCGCCTGCAGGTCGGGGTCGGTCTTGTAGTGCCCGTGGCGGATGCGGTAGTCGGCGAGGGTGACGATCTCGTGCGCCGGCTCGCTGGTGCGCACCGCCCCCTTCGCCGCCCCGTACTCACCGGTGGGGTACTCGTAGAGGTAGTCGCCCATGTGGAGCACGGCGTCCAGGCCCTGGTGAGCGGCGAGGTGGCGGTAGGCGGCGAAGTAGCCGGCCTCCCAGTTGGAGCACGACACGACACCCAGGCGCAGCCGGCTCGGGGTGGAGCCGGCCGCGGGAGGGGTCTTCGTCCAGCCGGTCGGCGAGACCGAGCCGCCGCTGCGGAAGCGGTAGGCGTAGCGGGTCGCGGGCGTGAGGCCGGTCGCGTCGACCTTGACGGTGTGGTCGCGCTCGGTGCCGGTCGTCATCGAGCCCCGCCGCACGACGGTGCGGAAGGACGCGTCGGTCGCGACCTCCCAGGTGACGGTGACGCGCGCGCCGCGCCCCGAGCCCGGGGTGGCGTCGGCGGTCGGCGTCACGCGGGTCCACAGGACGACGGCGGTGGGCAGAGGGTCGCCGGAGGCGACGCCGTGGAGGAAGCCCGTCGTCGTGGCGGCCTGCGCCGGGCTCGTGGCGAAGGGGGCGACCGTCGCCGTAGCGACGGCGGCACCTGCGGCCGCGCCGCGGACGACGTCGCGCCGGGCGGGTCCGGGCAGGGGTGAGTCGGGTGTGGCGGTCATGTCGGTGAGCCTCTCGAGGCTTGATGACCGGTGGGTAACCTCAAGGTGTCCGCTACGGATGTCGAAGAGGTGAGCCTTTTCACCGCGTCACCGCTAGCGTGACGTGCTATGAGCGAGTATCCCGGCGACTTCACGGGCACGCCTGACCTGCGCTGGGCGCCGACCCCGGACGACCCGAGACCCTCCCCCGGCGAGGTCGTGTGGGCCTGGGTGCCGTACGAGGAGGACCACCGTCAGGGCAAGGACCGCCCGGTGCTGCTCGTCGGCGAGGACGGCGACTGGCTGCTCGGCCTGCAGGTGACCAGCCAGGACCACGACCTCGACGCGGAGCAGGAGGCTCGGGCGGGTCGGCGCTGGATCGACATCGGAGCCGGCGCCTGGGACCGCGAGGGGCGGCGCAGCGAGGTGCGGGTCAACCGCATCGTGCGCCTCGACCCGGCCGCGGTCCGTCGTGAGGGCGCGGTGCTCGACGAGCGGGTCTTCGCCGCCGTCGTGGAGGCGGTGCGCGCCGTCGCCGCCGGCAGGAACTACGACAACGATCCCGTGTGAGTGGTGATTTCCCTAGGGAGATGCGGCCGGGGGTGCGCATTTCCCTAGGGAAATTCGGCAGGGGGTGCGCATTTCCCTAGGGAGATGCGCACTCTGGGCCATGACGAAGGGGGCCGGTCACCTCGCGGTGACCGGCCCCCTTCGTGCTGCCATGAGGCAGATTAGATCTTGTTGACCCGCTTGGCCAGAGCCGACTTCTTGTTGGCCGCCTGGTTGGCGTGCAGGACGCCCTTGCTGACGGCCTTGTCGAGCTTCTTGCTCGCGGTGACGAGCGCGGTCTGCGCACCGTCGCGGTCGCCGGCGTCGGCGGCCTCACGGACCTTGCGGATCCACGTGCGCAGCTCCGACTTGTAGGCGCGGTTGCGCTCGGTGCGGGCCGCGTTGGTCTTGACGCGCTTGATCTGGGACTTGATGTTTGCCACAGGAATCTTTCTTGACTGGGTTGGTCGAGCTTCTGCCGTAGAGGGCGGCAAGGCATCTCGGGACCGGCGTGGGGACACCGTGGGAGAGACACCCTGGGTGGTGCTGCGTTGCGCGCACGACCATGCGCGCACGCGAGGAGCAAATCTAGCAGCGGCCAGCGGCCCCAGCCAAACCCGCCAACTACCCCGTGACGCCCTTGGCCGCGATGACGAGGATCGCCCGCTCGACGGCGTAGACCGGGTCGCGGCCACCGCCCTTGACCTCGAAGTCGGCGGCGGCGACGGCCTGGATGCTGCGACCCAGGCCCTCACCGGTCCAGCCCTGCAGCGAACGGCGAGCCTTGTCGACCTGCCAGGGCGCCATGCCGAGGTCCCTGGCGAGGTCGGCGCTGCGGCCCCGGCCCGCTCCCCCGACCTTCGCCAGCTGGCGCAGCTGCTGCGCGAGCACCGCGACGATCGGCACCGGGTCGACGCCGACGTTGACCGCGTGCCGCAGCAGGCGCAGCGCCTCACCGGTCTGCCCGGCGACGGCGGCGTCGGCGACCTTGAATCCCGTGGCCTCGACCCGGCCGCCGTGGTACCGCTCGACGACCTCGGCGTCGATGACGCCCGTGGTGTCGTCGACGAGTTGTTGGCAGGCCGAGGCCAGCTCACGCACGTCCTTGCCCACCGCCTCGACGAGCGCCTGGACCGCGCCGGCATCCGCCTTGCGCCGGGCCCGACGAAACTCGTTGGTCACGAAGTCGGTCTTGTCGCGGTCGCTCTTGATCGCCGGCGCCTCGAGCACGAGGGCCTTGGCCTTCTTGAGCGTGTCGAGCACCTTCTTGCCCTTGTTGCCCGAGGCATGGGTGACGACGAGCGTCACGCCGTCGGCGGGGTCGGCGAGGTAGCCGAGCAGGTCGAGCTGCAGGGCATCGGGCGCCTGGTGCAGGTCGCGCACGATGATCAGCTTGTCCTCGCCGAAGAGCGAGGGGCTGGCGTGGACGCCCAGCTCCCCCTCCTCGTAGCCCTCCGCCCGGAGGGTGACGACCTCGACCTCCGGCGAGGTCACCCGCACGTCGGCGACGACCTGCTCCAGCGCCCGGTCGGCGAGGACCGCCTCGGGCCCCTGGACGAGCACGAGCGACGGGGTGCTCAAAACAGTGCCACCTTGGGCACCCGCGGGAAGATCTCGTCGAGCGCGGCCTCGTCCTCGGCGGTCGGCACCCAGTCGGCCGCCGCGGCATTGGCGACGACCTGCTCGGGCCGGGTCGCGCCCGCGATGACGCTGCTCACCGCCGGGCGGGAGGCGAGCCACGAGAAGGCGACCTGCAGCTCGGTGAGATCGCGCTCGCGCGCGAAGTCACCGAAGGCCCGCAGCTGGTCGAGGTCGATCTGCTCGAGCAGGTGCTGGCGGGCGTGCGTCAGCCGGCTGCCCTCGGGCGCGGTGCCCTGCGAGTACTTGCCGGTGAGCAGACCGTTGGCCAGCGGGAAGTACGGCAGCACCCCCAGGCCGAAGGCCTCGGCCGCCGGTGTCACCTCGAGCTCGGCCCGCCGGTCGAGGAGGTTGTAGTGGTTCTGGCTCGAGACGAAGCGGCTGCCGCCCCGGGCCCGTGCCACGTGCTCGGCATCGGCGATCTGCCACCCGGCGAAGTTGGAGTGGCCGATGTAGCGCACCTTGCCCGCCCGCACGAGGTCGTCGAGCGCATCGAGCGTCTCCTCGATCGGCGTCGCCGGGTCGGGGGTGTGGAACTGGTACAAGTCGATGTGGTCGGTGCCCAGCCGCTGCAGCGAGGCCTCGACCGCCCGCGTGACGTAGCGCCGCGACCCCCGCGCCCCGAAGTCCCCACCCCCGATGCCACCGACGTCCATGCCGAACTTCGTCGCGAGGACGACCTCGTCGCGCCGAGCCCCCAGGGCCCGCCCGAGCATCGTCTCGGACAGCCCGGCCTCGGCACCGTAGACGTCGGCGACGTCGAAGAGGGTGATGCCCGCGTCGAGCGCCGCGTGCACGACGGCGTCGGTCCCCTCCTGCGTCGCGGTCACGGTGCCGGCGCGACCGAGGTTGTTGCACCCCAGCCCGACGACGGAGACGGCGAGTCCGGAGCGGCCCAGGCGTGAGGTCTGCATGTCGACAGGCTATCCGCGGGTGGGGACACGCAGACCGAGCGCCTGCGCGCGGGCCGCGACCGCGGACTCCTCCCGGTCGAGGGAGGCCGCCAGCTCCTCGAGGGGCAGCCCGAGGTCGACACCGTCACGCAGCTCGTCGTCGTCCTGGACGGACCACCCTTCGCCCTGCACGACCGCGGTCCGCGCACCAGCGGCGGGACCGGGGTCGGCGACCGCGCCGGTCATGCTCCGCTTGCCCGGCTCGGCCACGGGCAGCGGCGGCGGCGCGATCTGGTCGAGGCGGGTCAGCGCGCCGAGGACGAGCTGGCGGTCGGTCGTCGGCCAGAAGGGCGGCAGCGAGCGCTGGAGGAAGCCCGCGTAGCGCGCCTTGATCATCCGGTGGTCGAGGAAGGCGACGACGCCCCGGTCGTCACCGCGCCGGACGAGCCGGCCGGCACCCTGCGCCAGGCGCAGGGCGGCGTGCGTCGCCGAGACCGCCATGAAGCCGTTGCCGCCGCGCCGCGCGATCTCCTGCGTGCGCGCCGAGCTCAGCGGGTCGTCGGGCCGGGGGAAGGGGATGCGGTCGATGATGACGAGCTGGCAGCTGCTGCCGGGCACGTCGACGCCCTGCCACAGGGTGAGCGTCCCGAAGAGGATCGTGCGCGGGTCACGTGCGAAGTCCCGCACCAGCGTGCCGATCATGTCCTCGCCCTGGCAGAGCACGGTGAAGGACTCGTCGAGCCGCTCGCGCATCGCCTCGGAGGCCTCCTTGGCCGCGCGCATCGACGAGAAGAGCCCGAGCGTGCGCCCACCGGCGGCCCGCACGAGCGCCTCGATCTCGTCGAGGGTCTGCGGCGCCAGCCCGTCCCGGCCGGGGGCCGGCAGGTGCTCGGCGACGTAGGCGATGCCCTGCTGCTGGTAGTCGAAGGGGGACCCCACGTCGAGCCCGGTCCACTCCGGTGCTCCCGGCCCCCGCAGACCGAGGGTGCCCGCGACCGCGTCGAAGGTCCCGCCGAGCTCGAGCGTCGCCGAGGTGAGCACGACCGTGCGGTCGCGCACGCCCTCGTCGTCGTCGGTGGCGCCCGTGCCGAAGATCCGCTCGCGCATCCGCATCGCCACGCTCATCGGCGCCACCCGCAGCAGCGGCCCGCGACGCAGGTCACGGCTGACCCAGATGACGTCGAGCTCGTGCTCCTCGAGCATCCGGCCGGCCGTCTCGTGGACCTCGTCGACCGCCGCGAGGGCGACCTGACGGGTGCCGTCGACCTGCTCCCCCTTCGGCGGCTTCATCTCCGTGAGCAGGTTGCGGCTGACGTCGCGGCAGCGCCCGAGGACGCTGGCGAGCGCGTCGGGGATGCCGGTGGCCAGCCGCCCCTCCGGCGCCTCCTCGAGGACCGCCTCGAGGTCGGAGGCGATGTCGTCGAGCGCGTCGGAGGACTCGGCGTACTTGCGCGCCCGCTTGGCCGCAGCGCGCACGCCACCGGGCGCCAGCTCGTCGGTGACCGTCGAGGTGACCCGGTCGACGAGCTCGTGCGCCTCGTCGATGACGAGCACGTCGTGGTCGGGCAGCATCGGGCGCCCCTCGAAGGCGTCGATGGCCATGAAGGAGTGGTTGGTGACGATGACGTCGACGTCCTTGGCGGCCTCGCGCGAGCGCTCGACGAAGCACTCGGTGACCATCGGGCACTTCGAGCCGAGGCACTCCTGCGCGGAGACGGAGACCTGGCGCCACGCCTTCTCGGAGACGCCCGGGACGAGCTCGTCGCGGTCGCCGGACTCGGTCTCCTCAGCCCACGCGCGGACGCGGACGACCTCCTTGCCGAGCCACCCGGCCTGGGCGTCGGCCTCACCGACGTCGAAGAGCCCGTCCTCGTCGTCGGGGAAGCCGCCCTCGGTCTTGTGCTTGCACACGTAGTTGCGCCGGCCCTTGACGATCGCGTAGGTCGGGCGCCGGCGCAGGTGCGGTGTCAGGGCATCGGCGAGGCGGGGCATGTCGCGGTCGACGATCTGCCCCTGGAGGGCGAGCGTCGCCGTCGCGACGACGGCCGGCTTGCCGACCCGCTGGGCGTGCTCGACGGCCGGGACGAGGTAGGCCAGCGACTTGCCGGTGCCGGTGCCGGCCTGGACGAGCAGGTGCTCCTCGGCGTCGATGGCGTGGGCCACGGCCTTGGCCATCTCGACCTGCCCCGGCCGGGTCGACCCACCCACTCCCCCGACGGCAGCAGCGAGCAGGGACTCCACGGACGATGACACGACCCCACCTTATGCGCCCTCACCGACGAGCACGGCGGGCGATCCACAGCCAGCGGACGACGAAGGAGGTCGGCGCAGCGTCAAGTCGACGTCGAGAACGACAACGTGCCCACACGACAAGGAGGGACTTCGGCAGCGCGCCGGCCTTCTTCGTCGGGAGCGGGCCGGCGCCGACCTCCCCTGCCGTCCGCTCGGTGGTGTCGCCGGGGTCCATCGAAAGGTTGATCGACGGACCAACCTCCCGCGCGATGTGGCGGGACCCCCTTCGGCGGTGGACTGGATGGCATGACGCCAGACCTGCGCCCTGCACCTTCCCAGCCCTCGCCCACAGCCACCCGCTCCCCCTTCGTCCAGCGCATCCTCGGGCGGCGGGGAGCTGCTCTCGTGCTCGTGCTCGCCGTCCTCGTCGTGGGGCAGGCGTCGGTCCTCCTGGGGTCGGCGCAGGCGCCGCCGCGGGGGGCGGCGTACCCGGAATCGGCGGAGTCGGCGGTGGTGGCGGAGCAGCTCGAGGGCTTCCCCGGCAGCGACACCGCGCCCGTCCTCCTCGTGGCGACGAAGGGGGACGGCGGCAGCCTGTCGACGGCCGACGAGCGGGGCCTGGCGCAGCTGGCCCACGAGCTCGGGGCCGGCGAGCGCGCCCACGTGCAGGTGAGCGATGACGGGCTGGCGGCGACGGTGACCGTGCCCGTCGCCACGAGCGACGACAGCGCGACGCAGGTCCAGACCATCACCGACCTGCGGGCCGACGTGGCCGACCACGCACCGGCCGACCTGACCGTGCAGGTCACCGGCGGCCCCGCGATCGGCGCCGACATCGCCTCCTCCTTCGACGGGGCGGACTTCACGCTGCTCGCCGTGACCATCGGGGTCGTCGCGCTGCTGCTCCTGCTCACCTACCGCTCCCCCGTCCTGTGGCTCGTGCCGCTGCTCGTCGTCGGCGTCGCCGACCAGCTCGCCGGGACCGTGACGGCCGCCGTCGGTGAGGCGAGCGGCCTCCCCTTCGACGCCGGCATCGTGTCGGTCCTCGTCTTCGGCGCCTGCGCCAACTACGCCCTGCTGCTCATCTCGCGCTACCGCGAGGAGCTGCACGAGCACGACGACCACCGCACGGCGCTGGCCGCAGCATGGCGGGCGACGGTCCCGGCGATCGTCGCGAGCAATGTCACCGTCGTCCTCGCCCTGGCGACCCTCCTCCTCGCGGCCGTGCCCGGCACCCGCGGGCTCGGGCTCGCCTCTGCCGTCGGTCTGCTCGTCGCCCTCGCCGCGGTCGTCCTCGTCCTGCCCGCGGCCCTGGCCCTCGTCGGCCGTCGCGTTTTCTGGCCCTTCGTCCCCCACCCCGGCGACGACCTCTCGCACGCAGGCGTCTGGGCCCGGGTCGCCCGTCGGGTCGTCGCCCGGCCCGCGCTGCACCTCGGCGCCGGCCTGGTCGTGCTCGCGGTGCTCGCCTCCGGCCTGCTCGGCGCCCGCGTCGGGCTGAGCCAGGCCGACTCCTTCCGCACCGCCTCCGAGTCGGCGGCCGGGCTCCAGGTCGTCGCCGAGCACTTCCCGGCCGGGTCGGCCGCTCCCTTCGTCGTGACGACGGACGAAGGGAGCGCCACTCGCCTCACGAGCACCCTCCAGCAGGTGCCGGGCGTGACCGCGGTCGCGCCGGCGGGCACGGACGGGCAGGGGCTGGCCCGGCTCACCGTCATCGGCGAACCGGCACCGGGTACGCCGGCCAGCCTCGACCTCGCCGAGCACGTGCGGGAGAGCGCGCACGCCGTGCCCGGCGCCGACGCCCTCGTCGGGGGCGGCTCCGCCGAGCTGCTCGACGCCCGCTCGGCAGCCGAGGCCGACCTCGCCACCGTCGTGCCCCTCGTCCTGCTCGTGAGCCTCGGGGTCCTCGTGGTCCTGCTGCGGGCGCTCGTCGGCCCGCTCGTGCTGCTCGCCCTCAACGCGGCGAGCGCCGTCGCCGCGCTCGGCCTCGGCGCCTGGCTCGACGAGCACCTGCTCGGCCACCCGGCGCTCGACGTGCAGGTGCCACTCGTGGCCTTCCTCTTCCTCGTCGCGCTGGGCATCGACTACACGATCTTCCTCGTGCACCGGGCCCGGGCCGAGGCCGTCGAGCACGGCACCCGTGACGGGGTCGCCCGCGCGGTCGCCCGCACCGGTGCGGTCATCACGAGCGCCGGCGTCGTCCTCGCCGCGGTCTTCGCCGCGCTCGGGGTGCTGCCGCTCGTCGTCCTCGGGCAGCTCGGCCTGGTCGTCGGGCTGGGCGTGCTGCTCGACACGCTGCTCGTGCGGACCGTCGTCGTGCCGGCGGCGACCGCGCTCGTCGGGGACCGCTTCTGGTGGCCCAGCCGGGTAGCGTCGCGGTCGTGACGACGAGCACCGACCCGACGGGCACCGGCCGCTGGCTGCGCCTGGGTCAGCACACGCTGCTCGCCGTGCTCGTGCTCGTGTGCGGTGGCCGGTCGATCGCCGACGGCGCCCATCCCGTCGCCGAGCTCGCGGCGCTCGCGGCCTTCGTCGCGTGGTACGCCGTCGGACCTCGCCTGGCGCGGGCCGGCCGCGGTGGCACGACGTGGTTCGTCGGGCTCGTGGTCCTGTGGGGCCTGCTCGTGCTCGTCTCGCCGGAAAACGTCTGGCTGGCCTTCCCGCTGTGGCTGCTCGCCGGGCACGTCCTGCCGCTGCTGCCCGCGGTGCTCATCTCGCTCGCCGTCCTCGTGGTCGTCGCCCTCGAGCCAGTGCGGCACACCGGTGAGGCGTCGTACGCGGCGATGATCGGCCCGTGCATCGGCATGGTCGTGGCCCTGGGTGTCGCCAAGGCGCAGCAGGCCCTCGTGCGCGACGGCATCGAGCGGCAGCGACTCATCGCCTCGCTCTACGCGGCGCAGGAGGAGAGCGCGGCGCTCACCGACGAGCTGGCCCGCGTCCAGCGCGCCGAAGGCGCGAGCAGCGAGCGCACCCGCCTCTCCCGCGACATCCACGACGGCATCGCGCAGGGATTTTCGTCGATCGTCCTGCTCGCCCGCGCGGCCCGCACGGAGGAGGACCCGCAGCGGGTGCGTGAGCTGCTCGCCCACCTGGAGGACGGTGCCACCCGCGGGCTCGAGGAGTCGCGGCGGGTCGTCGCCGCGCTCGCGCCGGCCGACCTCGACGAAGGGAGTCTCGCCGGCGCCGTCCGTCGCGTCACCGAGCGCTTCGGCACGGAGTCGGGGGTCGACGCGCAGGTCGACGTCATCGGCCAGCTCCCCCCGCTGCCGACGACGACGGAGGTGACCCTGCTGCGCTGCGTCCAGGGAGCCCTGGCCAATGTCCGCACCCACGCCCGGGCCACGCAGGTCGTCGTCACCCTCGACGCCACCGATGACACCGTGCGGGTCGACGTGGTCGACGACGGCCGAGGCTTCGACACCGACGCGTGGTGGGCATCGGGCGCCGCCCCCTCCGGCGAAGGGGGCTACGGCCTGCGCGCCACCCGGGCCCGCCTGCGAGAGGTCGGCGGCGGCCTGGCCGTCGAGTCCACGCCCGGCGAGGGCACCGCGGTCTCCGCGTGGGCGCCCCTGCCGACGCGTCGGGGGGAGGGCTCGTGAGCGTGCGCGTCATCGTCGTCGAGGACCACCCGGTGACCCGCGTGGGCATCGTCGCCCTGCTCGGCCAGGACGACCGGATCACCGTCGTCGGTGAGGCTGCCGACGGCGAGGGCGGCCTCGAGGTGGCCGCGCGAGAGGACCCCGACGTCGTCGTCACCGACCTGCGGCTCGGCGACGGCCTGGACGGGGTGGGTCTGACGCGGGCCCTGCGGTCCGGTCGCGGTGCCCCGGCGGTCCTCGTGCTGACGACCTACGACACCGACCGCGACATCGTCCGCGCCGTCGAGGCGGGCGCCTCCGGGTACCTGCTCAAGGACGCCGCACCGGCCGACATCGTCGGGGCCGTCGTCCGGGCGGCCGGGGGCGAGACGGTGCTGGCACCTGCGCTCGCGCAGCGGGTGGTCGCACGCATGTCACGCCCGCGACCCGAGCTGTCCGCCCGCGAGGTGGAGATCGTCGCGGCGGTCGCCCGGGGCCTGGGCAACCGCGAGATCGCCCGGACGCTCGTCATCTCCGAGGCGACGGTCAAGACGCACCTCGTGCACGTCTTCACCAAGCTCGACGTCGACTCGCGCACCGCGGCCGTGGCCCGGGCGCGCGAGGAGGGGCTCATCCCCTGAGCCGGTAGCCCACGCCGCGCACCGTGACGATCCGCTCGGACCCGATCTTCGAGCGCAGGGAGCGGACGAAGACGTCGACGACGTTGGACCCCGGGTCGAAGTCCATGTCCCAGACCATGCCGAGCAGCTGCTCGCGCGAGAGCACCTGCTCGGGGTGCTCGACGAAGGCCTCGAGCAGCGCGAACTCCCGCGCCGTCAGCTCGACCTCGCGGTCGGCCACCCGCGCGGTGCGGCGACGGACGTCGAGGCTGAGGTCACCGACGGTCAGGGCGGAGTCGTCGGCAGGGGCGGCGCCCCCTTCGCGAAGTCGCAGTCGCACGCGGGCGAGCAGCTCGGCGAACTGGAAGGGCTTGGTCATGTAGTCGTTGGCCCCGCCCTCGAGCCCGGCGACGGTGTCGTCGACGCCGTCACGGGCGGTGAGGATGATGACGGGGACGTCGACACCGTCACCGCGCAGTCGCCGCAGCACCTCGAAGCCGTCGAGCCCGGGCAGGCCGACGTCGAGGATCAGCAGGTCGAAGGCGCCCGTGCCCGCGAGGGCCCAGGCCTGCCGACCGTCGGCGGTGATCGTCGTGCGGTGGCCGTTGGCCCGCAGCCCCTTGTCGATGAAGCTCGAGATCTCCGCGTGGTCCTCGGCGATGAGGATGCTGCTCATGGTGCCTCCTGCTCGTCCGGACCGGTGCGTCCGGTCTCGTCGTCCACGGGGAGCACGAGGGTGAAGACGGCTCCCTCACCGGGGTGACCCCCGACGTCCACGCGCCCGCCGTGGCCCTCCGCGATGGCGCGCACGATGGCCAGCCCGAGGCCGGCCCCGCTGTGCCGGCGCCCGTCCGGGGGCTCGCCGTGGGCGAAGCGCTGGAAGATCCGCTCCCGCTCGTCCTCCGGCACCCCCGGACCGGTGTCGGTGATCGAGACCCGCAGCACGCGCCCGAGCTCGGTGTCGTCGTCGACCTGCGAGCCGAGGATGATCGCGTCGCCCTCGACGGTGTGCTGCACCGCGTTTTGCGCCAGCTGGAGCACGGCCTGGGTGACCCGCTCGGCGTCGAGACGGGCGGTGCCCTCGGCGACCCGGCTGACCTGCCAGCGCCGCTCGGCCAGGGCCGAGATCTTCGCGTCGAGCGAGACCGTGAGCACCGACAGGTCGACATCGGCCGTCGGGCGGATGAAGTCGGGCCGGTCGGCCTTGGCCAGCGCGAGCAGGTCGGTGACGATCCGGCTCATCCGGTCGAGCTCCTGGGTGACGATGCGCATCGTCGCCGCACGCGACTGCGGGTCGTCGTCCATGAGCTCCAGGTGCCCGCGGATCACCGTGATCGGCGTCCGCAGCTCGTGGCCGGCGTCGTCGACGAAGCGCTGCTCGGCCCGGAAGGACTCCTCGAGCCGGTCGAGCATCCGGTTGAAGGTCGCCGCCAGCCCGGAGACGTCGTCGTCGCCGACGTCGATGCGACGGGTGAGGTCCTGCTCGGTGATCTCCTCGGCGGCCTCGTGGACGAGGCGCACCGGGCGCAGCAGCCGCCCGGCGACGAGCCACGAGACGACCCCGGCCAGGAGGAGGGCGACGAAGGAGACGAGGCCGAGGGTGCGCACGGTGCCGTCCGCCTCGGCGCGGGCCTCGTCGGTGAAGACGGCGACGAGCAGCATCGCGTCGTCGCCGCCGGGGACATCGACGACCGTGCGGGCCCAGCGCATCTCCCCGGCTGCGGTGTCCGTCGTGCCCGAGGTGGAGCGCTCGGCCGCCGCCATGAGCTCCGGGTCGCGGGTCAGGTCGTACTCCGCGACGTCGGGGGTCCGTGGCCCCGGCGAGGTCGTGACGACTCCCGACTGCCCGACGTAGCCGACGATGACCTCGCCCTCCCCCGGGCGCTGCCGGGTGAGGTAGACGGTGAGGAGGCGCTCGGCCGAGGTGAAGGGCTTGGAGGTCTCGGGGTCGACGCCCTCCTGGGTGAAGGTGCGAAACTCCTCGATCTCCTGCGAGACATCGGCATTGGCCCGCTCGGTGACCGCCAGGTGGAGGCTCTCGCGCACGATGATGACGACGCTCAGCAGGCTGACGAAGAGCACGAGCAGCATCCAGCCGACGATCGTGTCCCTCGCCAGCCGGGGCCGGCGGCGGCGCTCAGCGGGCATCAGTCGTCGTCATCGTCGTCATCATCGTCATCGTCGTCGTCGTCGTCGTCGTCATCATCATCGTGCGAGGGCACCGGTGCCTGCGTGCGGGTGGTCAGCGTGGGCGGTGGTGGCGTCCACGTCGGGCGCGGTGTGGACGCCGGCGGGGTGGTGCGGCGGGGGGCGGAGGTCGAGCTCTTCGACGACGAGGAGGTCTTCGACGTCGTCTTCGAGCTGCTCTTCGACGAGCTCGAGGACGACCTCGTCGTCGACGTGCCGCTCGGCTCGCTGGTCTCGCTCGTCAGCTGCAGCGGCCGCTCCTGCACCGGAGGCGGGTCGGAAGGCGCTGCCGCGACCCGGAAGCCGAGCAGCACGAGCAGCGGCACGCACAGCAGTGCCACGAGCAGCAGGCCGTCCCGGCCGATCAGTCGTCCTGTCCCCATGGCAGTGGACCCTACGGACGGGGCATGACCCGCAGGTGAGAGCTGGATGAGGAGATCTTCATCCGTCGAGCGGCTCGAGCGGGTCCGGCACCGCGCGGGTCAGGAGGTTGACCCCTCGCATGACGTGGAAGCCGACGAGGGCGGCGCCCGTCCCGAGCGCGATGCCCGCGAACTGCAGGTCGCCGACATTCCACGTGAAGTCGGCGATGCCGATGATCAGGGCCACGGCGGCGGTCATGAGGTTGATCGGGTTGCCGAAGTCGACCCCGGCCTCGACCCAGATCTTCGCGCCGAGCAGCCCGATCATCCCGTAGAGGACGACGCCCGCCCCGCCGAGCACACCCTGCGGGACGGTGGCGATCGCCTCGCCGAACTTCGGCGAGAAGGACAGCAGCAGGGCGACGGCCGCGGCGACCCAGTAGGCGGCGGTCGAGTACACGCGGGTCGCGGCCATGACGCCGATGTTTTCCGCGTAGGTCGTCGTGCCCGATCCACCGCCGGCACCCGCGAGGGTCGTCGCGAGCCCGTCGGCGATGAGCGCCCGCCCGGCGACGGGGTCGAGGTCCTCCCCCGTCATCGAGGCGACCGAGCGGATGTGCCCGACATTTTCCGCGACGAGCACGAGGACGACGGGGACGAAGAGGCCGGCCACCGCGAGGTCGATGTGCGGCGCGGTGAAGGTCGGCAGGCCCACCCAGTCGGCGGCCTCGACCTTGGTGAAGGCGACCTCGTCGCGCAGCAGCGCGGTGACGTAGCCGGCGGCGACACCGACGAGGATCGCGATGCGGGAGAAGAGGGTTCGCGTCGCGACGGTGACGAGGAGGATGACGACGACCGTCACGAGGGCGGTCACCGGCGAGAGGACGAACTTCTCCTTCGCGGTCGGCGCGAGGTTGAGCCCGATGAGCGCGACGATCGCGCCGGTGACGATCGGGGGCATGAGGGCCCGCAGCCACCGGTCGCCGGCGAGCTGCACGACGACCCCGACGAGCGCGAGGGCGAGGCCGGCCATGACGACGCCGCCGAGGGCGGTGGGCATGTCGTGGGTCTTCGACGCCGCGGCGAGCGGGGCGATGAAGGCGAAGGAGCTGCCGAGGTAGCTCGGGACCCGCCCGGCCGTGATGAGCAGGAAGAGCATCGTGCCGATGCCGCTGAAGAAGAGGGTCGTCGCCGGCGGGAGGCCGGTGATGAGCGGCACGAGGAAGGTCGCGCCGAACATCGCGACGACGTGCTGGGCGCCCAGACCGATCGTCCGCGGCCACGAGAGCCGCTCGCCGGGGAGGACGACCTCGCCGGGCCGGACCCCGCGGCCGTCGCCGTGGACTCGCCACCCCAGGCCGAAGGGGGGTCTGCTCGCGCTGTCGTGATCGGTCTGGGTCATGGCCCGAATGCTAGGTCCTGCGCCGCACCAGCTTCGACCACAGCCAGGGGGTGCGCGAGGGCGTCTCGACCTGCGCAGGCGGGGGTGGGCCCTCGTCGACGTCGTCGAAGAGGAGCGCGTGCCCCGGGACCTCGCCGCTGAGGGTCGTCGGGTCGATGCTCCAACCGCGCGAGACCGCCATGACGGTCTGCTCGTTGACGTCGAGGACGACCTGGAATCGCGCCTCCTCGTCGGTGATCTCCTCGAGCGCGGGGAGCCCGAGACCGGTCTCGGTGGGAGTGGGCACCCCGGCCCAGACGAGCTCACCGCTCTCGCCCACGACCTCGACATGGCGCAGCAGTCGCCCGCGGTCCGCCAGGAGCCACCGGTGGGCCTCGACGACCCGGTGGCTCGCGAAGGCCTGGACACGGGTGCCGAGCAGCGCCGACAGCGAGGCGAGCCGGGTGGCCGAGATGTCCGCGAGATCGGAGCTGACCGCCAGGGTCCACCGACCGTCCACCCCGGGCACCGGCGGGAGCAGGCCGACCTCGTCGAAGGCCTCGGCGGCCTCGCCACCCGAGACGTTGCGCCCGCCGGTCAGGCCGAGGGCCTCGGCCACCTGCGCCTGCGAGCGGTCGAGGACCGCCAGCCAGGCGGTCTTGTACCCGAAGGGCTCGAGGTGGGTCACAACGAGCGCGCCATGATGACGCCGTCACGGTCGTCGCCGGGGGCCACCCGGACGCCTCCGGGCACCCGGCCGACCTCCGTGTAGCCGTAGCGGGTGTAGAACTCCCCGAGCCCGGTCCCGCCGCGGTAGTCGAGCGTCACGAGCTCGACCCCCGCCTCGCGGGCCGCGCGGTGCAGCCCCGCCATGAGGAGCGCGCCGTGGTTGGTCCCCCGACGGCCGGGGTCGGTCATGATCCGCTCGAGGTTGGCGGTGTGAGCCACCGTCGCGCCGGTGGGCCGGACGACGAAGCCGAAGCCGAGCAGGTCACCGAGCGGCGAGTTCAGCGCGACGCACCGCACCCCGCCGTCGCCGAGGCGCGCGATGTACCCGTCGAGGACGCGGGCGACCTCCCCTTCGCTCGCACCGGGCGCGAAGCCCACGGCGCCGCCGGCGTCGTTGACCTCGACCCACATCCGCAGCATCGCCTCGCGCGCCCGTGCGGGGACCTTGTCGGTGATCCGCACGTAGGGCAGCTCGAGGACCTCCCACGCGTCGCCGTCGACGGTGTGGTCGAGCTCGGGCACGTGCACCATGCCCGCGGCCTCCGCGACGAAGCGGGTCGAGATGTCCTCGGGGGCGACCCGCAGCCGCAGCGGCAGGTCCGGCAGCCACTCGAGGCAGTACGCGACGACGAGCCGCAGCGCCCGCCCGGCGAGGGTGTCGCTCCCTTCGCCCTCGACGACGCGGATCGTCACCCGGATGAAGTCGGCGTGGGCACGCAGCCCGACGAAGCCCACCCGAGCGCCGACGCCGTCCTGCACGATCCAGGCTCCGTAACCGTGCTCGTCCCAGTGCTCGCGCCAGCCCCGCACGATCTGCGCGGGGCGCTCCGCGGAGACGGGCACGTCCATCAGCTCGGCCACGAGCTGCGCGTCGTCGTCGACGGGCGGCTGCAGCGAGAGGTCATCGGTGGTGATCGATCGTGGTGCAGTCACGGGACCCATGGTGACACCCGGATCGGCGCGCTGGGACGATGGCCAGATGAGTGAACCGCTGCACGTACCCGTCGGCACGGGACCCGACGACCTCTTCGAGCGGTTCACCCGGTGGGCGCAGGAGCGGGGCACCCCGCTCTACCCCCACCAGGAGGAGGCGCTCCTCGCGCTCCTGGGCGACGACCACGTCGTGCTCGCCACCCCCACCGGCTCCGGCAAGTCGCTCGTGGCGACCGGCGCCATCGCCCACGCGATGGCCAAGGACGAGGTCGCCTTCTACACCGCGCCGATCAAGGCGCTCGTGTCGGAGAAGTTCTTCGACCTCTGCGCGATCTTCGGTGCCGACAACGTCGGCATGCTCACCGGCGACGCCTCGGTCAACGCCGACGCGCCCGTCATCGTGTGCACCGCCGAGGTCCTCGCCAACCTCGCCCTGCGCGAAGGGAACGAGGCCGACGTCGGTCTCGTCGTCATGGACGAGTTCCACTACTACTCCGAGCCGGAGCGTGGCTGGGCCTGGCAGGTCCCCCTGCTCGAGCTGCCCCAGGCGCAGATGCTCCTCATGTCGGCGACCCTCGGCGACACCCGGGCCATCGAGACCGACCTCGCCGAGCGGACCGGCCGTGACGTCGTCGTCGTCGCGGACGCCGAGCGCCCCGTGCCGCTCACCTTCTCGTGGGCGCTCACCCCGATCCAGGAGACGATCGAGGAGATCATCGAGTGGCGCCGCGCGCCGGTCTATGTCGTCCACCAGACGCAGGCCAATGCCGCCGAGCACGCCCGCCTGCTGCAGACGCTCAAGCTCCTCGACGCGGACGAGAAGCAGGCCATCGCCGACCGGCTCGCCGGCTTCCGCTTCTCCGCGGGCTTCGGTCGCACCCTCGGCGCGATGCTGCGCCGCGGCGTCGGCGTGCACCACGCCGGCATGCTGCCGCGCTACCGCCGGCTCGTCGAGCAGCTCGCCCAGGCCGGCCTGCTCAAGGTCATCTGCGGCACCGACACCCTCGGTGTCGGCATCAACGTCCCGATCCGCACGGTGCTCTTCACCTCGCTGACGAAGTTCGACGGCTCCCGCCACCGCGTGCTCCGGGTCCGCGAGTTCCTCCAGATCGCCGGCCGGGCCGGCCGCGCCGGCTACGACACCGAGGGCTACGTCGTCGTCCAGGCCCCCGAGCACGTCATCGACAACCACCGTGCGCTGCTCAAGGCGGGCGACGACGAGAAGAAGCGCAAGAAGGTCCAGCGCAAGAAGCCGCCGGAGGGCTTCGTCGTGTGGACCGAGGAGACCTTCACCAAGCTGACGACGGCCACCCCCGAGACCCTGCGCTCGCGCATGAAGGTCGACAACTCCATGATCCTCAACGTCGTCGCCCGGCCGGGTGACCCGGTGGCGGCCCTCTCGCGCCTCACCCGCGACAACCACGAGGACGCGAAGGGGAGGGCTCGCCTCGCCCGACGGGCCATCCGTCTGGGGCGCAGCCTGCTCGACTCCGGGGTGCTCGAGCGGCTGCCCGAGCCGGACCCGACCGGCCGCACCGTGGCGCTCACCCTCGACCTGCCCCCGGACTTCGCGCTCAACCAGCCGCTCGCCCCCTTCGCGCTGGCAGCGCTCGACCTGCTCGACCCCGACTCCCCGACCCACGCCCTCGACGTCGTCTCGACGATCGAGGCGGTCCTCGAGGCGCCCTTCGCGATCCTCATGGCGCAGCAGCACGCCGCTCGCGGCGAGGCGGTCGCCGAGATGAAGGCGGACGGCATCGAGTACGAGGAGCGGATGCGGCTGCTCGACGAGATCACCTGGCCGCGGCCGCTCGCCGAGGAGCTGACCGCCGCCTTCGAGACCTACCGGCAGACCCACCCGTGGCTGCCGGAGGAGGCCCTCGTCCCGAAGTCCGTCGTGCGCCTCATGTGGGAGGAGGGCATGTCCTTCGCCGACTTCGTGCGCCGCTTCACCCTCGCCCCCCGCGAAGGACTCGTCCTGCGCTACCTCACCGACGCCTACCGCACGCTGACCCGCACCGTGCCCGAGAGCTACTCCTCGCCCGAGCTGGCCCAGATCGTCGAGTGGCTCGGCGAGACGGTCCGCCAGACCGACTCGTCGCTGCTCGACGAGTGGGAGGCTCTCTCCGACCCCGACGCGGCCGCCCGGCTCGCCGAAGGGCGGGAGGCCGCCGCCCCGCCGCGCCCGCTCACCGCGCGCACCGGCCCCTTCCGCACCATGGTCCGCGGCGCCCTGTGGCAGCGGGTCGAGCGGGCCGCGCGCGACGACCTGACCGCCCTCGCTGCCATCGAGCAGGCCGCGGCCGAGCTCGCCGACGACGACCGCTCCCCCGTCATGCGGTACGACGACTGGGACGTCGCCCTCGGCGACTACTGGGAGGAGCACGACCGGATCGGCACCGATCAGGACGCCCGGGGCCCGCACCACCTGCACGTCGAGGAGACGAGCGGCCCCGCCCCGGGACTCGACCCGGACGAGGCCCCGGACGTGCGGCTGTGGGAGGTCCGCCAGACGCTCGCCGACCCCGAGGGCGACGGCGACTGGGTCATCGAGGCCACGGTCGACCTCGACGCCTCCGACCGGGTCGGCGAGGCCGTCGTGCTCGCGACCGCCCTGCGCCGGCTGTGACCGCGGGCATATCCTGACGCCCTGATGATCACCCTCCCCCGGCGCCTCGCGCACCTCCTCCTGGCCCTGGCCCTCGCGCTCGGCCCGGCACTCCTCGCCCCACCGTCGGCGTCCGCAGCACCGACCGAGCGCTCCGACACCACGGCGAGCAAGGTGCCCAACCCCCTGCGCGTCGGGACCGAAGGGGTGTACGCCCCCTTCTCCGTCAAGCAGGGCGACGACTTCACCGGCTTCGACGTCGAGGTGATCAAGGCGGTCGGCGAGCGGCTCGGTGTCGAGGTCGAGTTCGTCGGCACCCCGTGGGACTCGATGTTTGCCGCGCTGGGCGCCGGACGATTCGACATCGTCGCCAACCAGGTCAACGTCAACCCGGAGCGCGAGAAGCTCTACGACCTCTCCGACCCCTACGTCGACACCGCCGGCGTGCTCGTCGTCGCCGAGGACAACCCGGAGGGCATCACGCAGCTCTCGGACCTCAAGGGCAAGAAGGCCGCGGAAAACATCACGAGCAGCTGGGCCGAGGTGGCCGAGGAGCACGGCGCCGACGTCGTCGGCGTCGACGGCATGAACGAGGCTATGGCCAGCCTCAAGGAGGGCCGCGTCGACGCGATCGTCAACGACAAGCTCGCGGTGCGCAACTACATCGCGACCGCGCCCGACCCCGGGGTCAAGGTCGTCGCCGAGACCGATGACAAGGCGCAGTCCGTCTTCGCCGCCAAGAAGGGCTCCGGCTACATGCCGGAGATCAACAAGGCGTTGGCCGAGATGGAGGCTGACGGCACCACCCAGCAGATCTACGACAAGTACTTCAGCGCCGACAACGCCACCCCGAGCTCCTGGGACCTCGTCAAGACCAATGCCTGGCCCATGGCGTGGAAGGCCATCGCCGTCACCATCCCGCTGACCGCGATCTCCTTCGTCGTCGGGCTCGCGCTCGCCCTCGTCACGGCCATCGGTCGGAGGTCGACGTCGGCGCTCCCCCGCGGTCTCGCCCGCGCCTACATCTCGGTCATCCGCGGCACACCGCTGCTCGTGCAACTCTTCCTCATCTTCTACGCACTGCCGGAGATCGGGGTGGACTTCCCGCCCTTCGTCGCGGCGGTCATCGCCCTCTCGCTCAACGTCGGTGGCTACGCGGCCGAGATCATCCGCTCGGCGATCGAGTCGATCCCCCGCGGCCAGTGGGAGGCCGCGCAGACCATCGGCATGAGCCGCACGACCGCACTGCGCCGGATCATCCTGCCGCAGGCGGCCCGCACGGCGATCCCGCCGTTGTCCAACACGCTGATCTCGCTGCTCAAGGACACCTCGCTCACGTCGATCATCCTCGTCGTCGAGCTGACCCAGGCGGCCCGCTTCGCGGCCGCCCCGACCTTCCAGTACATGCCGATGTTCGGCCTGGCCGCGCTCTACTACTGGATCATCTGCACGGTCCTCTCGCTCGTCCAGGACCGTGCCGAGGAGAGGTTCAGCCGCTATGTCGCAGCCTGAGGCACGCACCCCCGCCGTCACCGTGCAGCACGTGCGCAAGAGCTTCGGTGACAAGGAGGTCCTGCAGGACATCTCCTTCGAGGTCGGCACCGGCGAGGTGAGCGTCGTCCTCGGCCCCTCGGGCTCGGGCAAGACGACGCTGCTGCGGGCGCTCGGCGGGCTCGAGCGGCCCGACTCCGGCGTCATCACCATCGGCGGCGCGAGCGTCGACTTCGCCGAGCTCACCCCGAGCCGGCGCGGCAGCCTCCCCCGGGGACAGCGTGCGCAGGTCGAGGCGCTCGGGGCGCAGAGCGGCTTCGTCTTCCAGGGCCACAACCTCTTCGCCCACAAGAGCGCCCTCGACAACATCACCGAGGGCCCGGTTGTCGTCCAGGGCGAGGACCCCGAGGCCGCGCGGGAGCGGGCCCGGACGCTCCTCGAGCAGGTCGGGCTGTCGGAGCACGCCGACAAGTACCCCTACCAGCTCTCCGGCGGCCAGCAGCAGCGCGTCGGCATCGCCCGGGCCCTCGCCCAGCGGCCGGCGGTCGTGCTCTTCGACGAGCCGACCTCCGCCCTCGACCCGGAGACCGTCGGCGAGGTGCTCGCCGTGATGCGCGACCTCGCCGAGGCCGGCTGGACGATGGTCGTCGTCACCCACGAGATCCGCTTCGCGCGCGAGGTCGCCGACGAGGTGCTCTTCATCGACGGCGGGCTCGTCGTCGAGCACGGGCCCCCCGAGCGGGTCATCCTCGACCCGCAGCAGCCGCGCACGCAGGCCTTCCTCCAGCGGATCCTCGACCCGCTGTGATCCTCGTCGACCCACCCACGTGGCCCGGCTGGGGCCGCACGTGGAGCCACCTCGTGTCGGACACCTCCCTGGCGGAGCTGCACGACTTCGCCGAGCGGGTGCGCCTGCCACGGCGCCTCTTCGACGAGGACCACTACGACGTGCCGGCCGAGCGCTACGACGAGGTCGTGGCCGCCGGCGCCCAACCGGTCGCGGGGAGCGTGCTGATCCGCCGCCTCATCCGCAGCGGGCTGCGGGTCACGCAGGCCGAGCGATCCGGGCGATCTCCCGACGCAGGTTGACGCGGGCTCGACCGCTCCACCGCCGGTGCGCGTGGTCGGTGAGGTAGAGCCGCTCCCGGTCGACGAAGGGGGTGAGCACCGCCGCCCTCCCCCGCGCGTAGTCCGCGTCGGAGTAGTCGCCGTACTCGAGGCGCACCTGGTGGCAGTAGGCATCGAAGCGCTCGGTCGGCGCGGCGAGCACCCACAGGTCGGCGTCGTGGAAGGCGCGGGCGGCCGCGTCGGTGCTGCTCATCTCGTGGGTCGCGCTGTCGCGCACCAGGGTCGCCACGTGCGCCACGCGCTCGGCCGGCAGGCCGAGCGCGGTGAGCCGCTCCTCGGCGAGCACCGCAGACGCCTCCTCGTTGGCCCCCGGCGGGGCCGCCGGGTCGTACACGGCGTCGTGGTACCAGGCGACCAGCCCTGCGAGGTGCCGGTCGAGGGCGGGGAGGTCACCCCCTTCGTGCAGCTCGTCGAGGGCCGCGAGGACCTCCGCCAGGTGGACGGCGTCGTGGTACGAGCGGTGGTCCTCGAGCCAGCGGTCGAGCAGGTCGGTGACCTCGGCAGCGACCCGCTCCGGCAGCGCGGTCGGGCACAGTGCGGTGACATCGGCGTGCCACCGGCTCCTCAGGGTCTCCACCTGTGCGATTCTGCCCGAATGAGCGCTGACTCCCTCGAGTCCGTCCGCCGCGCGGGCGTCGAGACCACCGGTATCGAGATCATCGACGAGGCGGATCGCACCGCCCGACCCGCTGACCTCTTCTGGCCGTGGTTCGCCGCCAACGTCTCGGTCTTCGGCATCTCCTACGGCAGCTTCGTCCTCGGCTTCGGCATCTCCTTCGTCCAGGCCCTCGTCGTCTCCCTCGTCGGCATCGTCGTCTCCTTCCTGCTGTGCGGGCTCGTCGCCGTCGCCGGCAAGCGCGGGTCGGCACCGACCATGGTCATCTCGCGGGCCGCCTTCGGCGTGCAGGGGCAAAAGCTCCCCGGCGTCGTCTCGTGGGTGGTCTCCATCGGCTGGGAGACCTTCCTCGCGATCATGGCGACGCTCGCCACGGCGACCGTCATGCGCGAGCTCGGCTGGGGCGGCGGCACGCCGACCAAGGTCGTCGCGATGCTCGTCGTCGCGGCCCTCATCGTCACCGCCTCCGTCGCGGGCTACCACCTGATCATGCGGCTGCAGTCGGTGCTCACCTGGCTCACCGGCATCGCGACCCTGCTCTACCTCGCCCTGACCGTGCGCCACATCGACTGGTCGGCGCTCACCGCGCTCGAAGGTGGCTCGACCCAGCAGGTCCTCGGCGCCCTCATCATGGTGATGACCGGCTTCGGGCTCGGGTGGATCAACATCGCCGCCGACTGGTCGCGCTACCAGAGCCGCCAGGCCCCCTCCGGCGCGATCGTCGCGTGGAACACCCTGGGCGGCGCCCTCGCCCCCGCCCTCCTCGTCGCCTACGGCATCGGCCTCGCCGGCTCGGACGAGGCCCTGAGCGCCGGCATCGCCGCCGACCCCGTCGGCACGCTCGCGACGATCCTGCCGACCTGGTACCTCGTGATCTTCGGCGTCGCGGCGGTCCTCGCACTCGTCTCCGGTGCCGTGCTCGGCATCTACTCCTCCGGCCTGACGCTGCTCAGCCTCGGCGTGCGCATCCCCCGCCCCGCGGCCGCGGGTCTCGACGGGCTGCTGCTCACCCTCGGCACGATCTACGTCGTCTTCTTCGCCGAAAACTTCCTCGGGCCCTTCCAGTCCTTCCTCATCACCCTCGGCGTGCCGCTCGCGGCGTGGGCCGGCATCTTCCTCTCCGACCTCGCGCTGCGCCGCCGTGACTACGACGAGGAGGCCCTCTTCGACGCCCGCGGTCGCTACGGGTCGATCGACTGGACCTCCGTCGGCACGATGGTGCTCACCTCGGTCATCGGCTGGGGACTGGTCACCAACGCCATGCCGGACTCGACGTGGAACAACTGGCAGGGCTATCTGCTCAAGGCCTTCATGGGCACCGAGCTCGTCGAGGACCCGGCGGGCAACTACTGGGCCGGCGACTGGTCCTACGCCAACCTCGGCGTCATCGTCGCCCTCGTGCTCGCCTTCGTCATCACCTGGGTCGCGCGCCGGGGCACCGTGCGCCGCCAGGAGGAGCAGGCATGAGCGAGCTGCCCGACCTCTCCGACGCCTGGCTCGTCGTCATCGACCCCCAGCGGGTCTTCGCCGACCGCGGCTCGGAGTGGGGGTCGCCCATGTTTGACGACGCGCTCGGCCCGATCAAGAGCCTGCGCTCGGGCTTCGGAGCGGACCGCACGCTGGTGACCCGGTGGGTGCCGGGCGCCGATCGTCCGGGCTCGTGGGGGCCCTACTTCGAGCGCTGGTCCTTCGCCGACCGACCGGCGACCGACCCGCTCTTCGACCTCGTCTCCCCGGCCAACGGCTGGAGCAGCCGGGGCACGGTCGACGTGTCGACCTTCGGCAAGTGGGGCGAGGGCATCACCCGCACGACCGGCGAGACGCCCACCCTCGTGCTGGCGGGCGTCTCGACCGACTGCTGCGTCATCTCCACCGCGCTCCCCGCCGCTGACGCTGGCGCCGCCGTCGTGGTGGCCGCCGATGCCTGCGCCGGCTCCAGCGAGGACAGCCACGCCGCGGCGCTGCAGGTCATGGGGCTCTACGCGCCCCAGATCGTCGTCGCGACGAGCTCGGACGTGCTCAGCTCCCGCTGATGTTGACCATCCACGGGATGCCGTAGCGGTCGGTGAAGGAGCCGTACTCGTCGCCCCACATCTGCATCTCGAGGGGCATCTCGATCTGGGCCCCGGCGGTGAGCCCGGCCCAGTAGCTGCGCACCTGCTCGGTGTCGTCACCGCTGATGCTGACCGTCACCGAGGTGCCGAGGGTGCGGGCCATCCCGGGCGGGGTGTCGCTGGCGAAGATCGTGTAGCCGGCCTCGGTGACGAGGCTGGCGTGCATGACCTGGTCGGCGATCTCGCCGGCATCGGGCATGCTGTCGCCGAAGGTGTGGACGAGCAGCTCACCGCCGAGCACCGACTGGTAGAACTCCATCGCCTCGCGGGCGTTGCCGTCGAAGTTGAGGTACGGGTTGAGTTTCGATGCCATGGCCCGACGCTAGGCCTGCGCACCGACAACCGGAAGACCTGCGGCCCCCCGCACCGGACGCAGCCTCCGGGCCGCGTCGTGCACCGCGTCGGTGAGCCGCGCGATGCGTGGGGTGGCCAGGGTCCAGACCTGCCAGTGCAGCGGCACGTCGCGGTGCTCCCGGCGGCGCAGCAGCACGAGGCGGCCGGTGTCGAGGTCGTCCTCGAGCTGGGCCTCGGGGACCATCGCCCAGCCGAGCCCGGCCCGCACCGCCGCGACGAAGCCCTCGGAGGAGGGCACCTGCGAGGTCGGCGGCGGCGCGCCCACCCCGAGGTCGCGCAGCACCCCGAGCTGCAGGTCGTCCTTGGCGTTGAAGCGCAGCACCGGCATCGCCGACCAGTCGTACCCGCGGCCCCGGGCGAAGCGCTCCGCCAGCTGCGGAGCGGCCACCGGGAGGTACCGCATCGCGCCGAGCGGCTCGGTGCGGCAGCCTGACACCGGTACGGGGTTGGCCGTCACGGCCCCGACCACCCCACCCCGACGCAGGTGGTCAGCGCTGTACTCCTCGTCCTCGACCTCGAGCTGCAGCCGGGTGCCCTCCCAGCCCGCGGCCGCCCCGAGCACCGGCGCGAACCACGTCGCGAGGGAGTCGGCGTTGACCGCGACCGGCAGCGCGACGGGGGCGTCACTCCCTTCGCCCAGCGCGGCACGCGCCTCGTCCTCGAGCAGGACCATCTGGCGGGCCGTGCGCACGAGCGTCTCCCCCGCAGCCGTGGCACGGCAGGGGGCGGTGCGCTGGACGAGCACCCGGCCGGCATCGCGCTCGAGCGCCTTGATCCGCTGGCTCACCGCCGAGGGGGTCACGTGGAGCACGCCGGCGGCGGCGTCGAAGGTCCCGGTGTCGATGACGGCGAGCAGCGCTCGCAGCTGATCGAGCTGCATGAAGCAATGCTAATGATCCCCAAGGATCTTTCGCTGGGCTTGCTCGCCACGTCCACCTAGCGTTGCCCCGTGCTCACCACTGCCCTCGCCGGTCTGCTCACCGGCCTCACGCTCATCGTCGCCATCGGTGCGCAAAATGCCTTCGTCCTGCGCCAGGGCATCCGTCGTGAGCACCTGCTGCCGGTCGTGGCGATCTGCATCGCCGCGGACGCCACGCTCATCGCCCTCGGCACGGGTGGGGTCGGGGCGCTCGTGAGCAGCCACCCCGGGCTGGTGCGCGTCGTCACGTGGGTCGGCGCCGCCTACCTCGTCGGCTACGGCCTGCTCGCCCTGCGTCGCGCCACCCGCCCCACTGGTCTCGAGGCGACCGCACCCGCCTCCAGGGGGTCCGTGGTCGCGACGACGCTCGCGATCACCTTCCTCAACCCCCACGTCTACCTCGACACCGTCCTCATGCTCGGGTCGATCGCCAACGGCTTCGAGGACGAGCGGTGGGCCTTCGCCGGCGGCGCCGTGGTCGGCAGCACGGTGTGGTTCACCGGCCTCGCCCTCGGCGCGCGGGCGCTGGCCCGACCGCTGGCGAGCCCGCGGACGTGGCGCGTCCTCGACGCCATCATCGGCGTGACGATGGTCGGGCTGGGCGTGCTGCTCGCCCTCTGAGGTCAGCCGGCGGCGGCGAAGGGGGTGAGCTCGGCCGCGAGGTCACCGTGCACCCGTGCCCGGAGGTGGGTGCCCTCGGCGACGTGCTCCTCGGCGAGGATCTCGGCCTCGTCGTGCAGTCGGCTGACGAGGTCACCGCGCGCATACGGCACGAGCACCTCGACGTCGATGTCCGGTCGGGGCAGCTCCTCCGCGACGAGGTCGAGCAGCTCGGGGATGCCCTGGCCCGTGCGCGCCGAGACGGCGACGGAGTAGCGCTCGTTGCGCAGGATCCGGTCGACGACCTCGGGGTCGGCCGCATCCGCCTTGTTGATGACGACGACCTCCTTGACGTCGGTCGCGTCGACGTCGGCGAGGACGCTGCGGACGGCGGAGATCTGCCCCTCGGGGTCGGGGTGCGAGCCGTCGACGACGTGCAGCAGCAGGTCGGCGTCGCCGACCTCCTCGAGCGTCGAGCGGAAGGCCTCGACGAGCTGCTCGGGCAGGTGGCGGACGAAGCCGACGGTGTCCGCGAGGGTGAACTCGCGCCCGTCGGCGGTCTCGGAGCGCCGCACCGTCGTGTCGAGGGTCGCGAAGAGCTGGTTGTCGACGAGCACGCCCGCGTGGGTCAGCCGGTTGAGCAGGGTCGACTTGCCGGCATTGGTGTAGCCGGCGATGACGACCGACGGCGTGCCGTTGTGCCGGCGGGAGGAGCGGCTCGTGTCGCGGTGGGTCTTCATCCCCGCGATGTCGCGCTTGAGCTTGGCGATGCGCGAGTTGATCCGGCGACGGTCCAGCTCGATCTTGGTCTCACCCGGGCCACGCGAGCCCATGCCCTGACCGCCGGCGGCCTGACCGCCGGCCTGCCGGGACATCGACTCACCCCAACCGCGCAGACGCGGCAGGAGGTAGGTCAGCTGGGCCAGCTCGACCTGCGCGCGACCCTCGCGCGAGGTGGCGTGCTGGGCGAAGATGTCGAGGATCAGCGCCGTGCGATCGATGACCTTGACCTTGACGACGTCCTCGAGGGCGCGCCGCTGGCTCGGGCTGAGCTCGTCGTCGCAGACGACGGTGTCGGCCCCCTCCGCCACGACGATGTCGCGCAGCTCGAGGGCCTTGCCCGAGCCGAGGTAGGTGCCCGGGTCGGGGTTCTGCCGGCGCTGGAGGACACCGGCCAGCACCTCGGAGCCGGCCGTCTCGGCGAGCGCGGCGAGCTCTCGCAGCGAGTTTTCGGCGTCCTCGACCCGGCCGTCGGTCCACACCGCGGCGAGGACGACCCGCTCGAGCCGCAGCTGGCGGTACTCGACCTCGGTGATGTCCTCGAGCTCGGTGGACAGGCCCTGGACACGGCGAAGGGCGGAGCGCTCCTCGCGGTCGAGCTGCTCGCCGTCGTAGTCGCTCCGGTCGACGAAGCCGTCGTCGTCGGCGAGCGCCTGGGCGCGTCGGGAGAGGACCCGGTCGATGGTCGGGTTGATGGTGATGTCGTCGCCGCCGTCGTGGGCGCTGCGCAGTGGTTCTGTCATGTTCTCCTCAGGATCTCACCCTGCAACGCCCGCAGGCCAGCCATTAGTCCTCGTCGCCCTCCACCGCATCGGTGAAGGCCCGGGCTGCGTCTCGAACTCGCCGGCGGCGAACTGCGCGAGCCACTGCAGGCCGAGGAGGACACCCGGCCCTGAGACGGGGAGCACGACGAGGTGGCGGAAGCGGATGGCGAGCAGCAGCCCACCGGGCGGGCTGGCGATGCCGGCCTGCTCGAGCACCTCGTCGAGGACGAGGACACGGCTGGCACCGAAGTAGTCGTCGGTGACGAGGACGTGCACCCGGGACGTCGGGTCGTCCTCGTCGACGAGCACGGAGTCGGGCGCCGCGTACTCGGGTGGCGACGGCATCTCGTCGGGGCGGTGCAGACGCACGAGGACGGACCGCGGGTGCGGTGGGCCCTCCGGCACCGGCTTGTCGAGCAGCGCGTCGAGGTGGGTGCCCGACCATCTGCGGCCATTCCTTCTCCGGTGCCCGGGCCGCAGCAGCCGCGAGGTTGTGCAGGCCGAAGACCTCACCGTCGTCGGCCTCGAGGTACCCCGCGTTGGCCCCCGGGTGGTGGTGGAGTCGGACGGCGTCGCCGGCTGAAGATCCCCACACCGACATCCTGCCACCGGTGCCGCGGCACCCCCGGCGAGCGCGTAGGGTCTCCAGCCGTGTCCGACTCCCCCACCACCGTCCCCGAGCACGAGCACCTCGACCGCGGGCTGAACCCCCGCCACGTGCAGTTCATCGCGCTCGGCACCGCCATCGGCACCGGCCTCTTCTACGGATCGTCCGAGACCATCCAGGCCGCCGGCCCCGCCGTCCTCGTCGCCTACGCCGTCGCCGGCTTCATGGTCTACGTCGTCATGCGGGCCCTTGGTGAGATGGCCGTGCGCCACCCCGTCGCAGGGTCCTTCGCCCAGTACGCCGGCTCCTTCCTCGGCCCGTACGCGGGCTTCATCGTCGGCTGGGTCTTCTGGCTCGAGCTGGCCGTCGTCGCCATCGCCGACATGACGGCCGTCGCGACGTACATGGGGCTGTGGTTCCCCGGGGTCCCCGGCTGGGTGTGGATGGCGGCGGCGATCGCCCTCATCGGGGCGCTCAACCTCATGGCGGTGCGGGTCTTCGGGGAGATGGAGTTCTGGTTCTCCCTCATCAAGGTGACGGCGATCATCGCCCTCGTCGTCGGTGGACTCGCGCTCATCCTCTGGGGGCGCGAGGTCGGCGGCACGACCCCGGACTTCGCCCACCTGTGGAGCCACGACGGCTTCGCCCCCTTCGGCCTGTGGGGCATCATCATGAGCTTCAGCGTCGTCGTCTTCTCCTTCGGCGGCATCGAGACGCTCGGGATGACGGCCGGCGAGGCCGACGACCCGGAGCACTCCATCGCGCGCGCGGTCAACACCGTGCCCTTCCGCATCCTGCTCTTCTACGTCGCGGCGCTCGCGGTGATCATGTCGATCATCCCGTGGGACGAGGTCACCGGTGAGTCCTCCCCCTTCGTCGAGGTCTTCGCCGCGCTCCAGGTGCCGGCCGCGCAGCACGTGATGAACTTCGTCGTCCTCACAGCCGCCCTGTCCGCGATGAACGCGATCTTCTACGCCTGCTCCCGGACGATGTACGGCCTCGCCGAGCAGGGGCACGCCCCGCGCTCCTTCCTCCACCTGTCCCCGCGGGCGCACATCCCGATCTACCCGGTCGTGTGCATGTTTGCCGCAGGCGGAGTCGGCCTCGTGCTCTTCCTCGTCATCGAGGACCGGCTCTTCTTCTTCGTCGCCGCGATCGCCTCCTTCGCCACGGTCTTCACCTGGCTGATGATCCTGCTGGCGCACCTGCGGATGCGGGCCCGCATGGCGCGCGAGGGTGCCCGGCCCGGCGGCTTCGCGATGCCCTTCTTCCCCGTGCTCAACGTCATCGCAATGACCTTCATGGTCGGCGTCATCGTGCTGCTCGCGACGACCGAGGACGGACGCAATGCCTTCCTCGTCGGTGCGGGTGCGCTCGTGCTGCTGACGATCGCGTGGTTCGCCCTCGTGCGCGGCGAAGGGCGGCGCCCGATCGTCCTCGAGGACGCCGGTCAGCGCTCCGGCGACAGCTCCCGCGTGTAGAGCACCGTCCCCTGCGCGTCGCGGAGGGTGACCGTCAGCGTGCCGTCGTCGGCGATGTCGGCGTGACCGAAGAACTGGTTGCCGCCCCGCGGCGACTGGTTGGGGTGGTCGGCGCTCTTGACGAAGTCGACCCGGGGGCCGAAGGTGCCGTCCATCTCGTTGGGCCCGAAGGTGCCCGCGTTGATCGGCCCGGCGACGAACTCCCAGAAGGGCGCGAAGTCGGTGAAGGCCGCTCGCTCAGGGCTGTAGTGGTGGGCGGCGCAGTAGTGCACGTCGGCGGTGATCCACACGACTCCGGGCACGTGCTTGATCTCACGCAGCAGCCAGGCCAGCTCGATCTCCTTGCCGAGCGGCGCACCGTCGTCGGCATTGGCGAGGGACTCCTGGGCATCGCCGTCGGGCACGACGATGCCGAGCGGCAGGTCGGCCGAGATGACCTTCCACGTCGCGGTGGAACGCTTGAGCTCACGGGCGAGCCAGCGGACCTGCTCGTCGCCGATGAGGCTGGTGCGGCGCTGCTCGAGACCCGGGGTGTTGGGGTCCTTGAAGGTGCGCATGTCGAGGCAGAAGACGTCGAGGTGCCTACCACGCGAGACCCTGCGGTGAATGCGCTGCCCGTCGCGTCGGTCCTGACCGTTGCTGATCGGCTGCCACTCCCACCACGCGCGCTTGGCGTAGCGCGCGAGGACGTCGACGCGCCGCTCGCGGTCGTACCGGGGGTCCTCGAGGACCTCGCCCGGGTACCAGTTGTTCGTCGTCTCGTGGTCGTCCCACTGGGCGATCACGGGGACGTCGGCGTACATGGCGCGCAGGTTGCCGTCGAGGTGGTTGTAGCGGTGACGCCCGCGAAACTCGGCGAGGGTCTGGGCGACGTCAGTCACCTCGGGGATCACGAGATTGCGCCACACCTGCCCGTCGGGCTCGGTGACGCTCGCCTCGATCGGCCCGTCGGCGTAGATCGTGTCGCCGCAGTGGATGAAGAAGTCCGGGCGCGTCGCGTGCATGGCGCGGTAGGCGACGTACCCGCCGAGGTCCGGGGTGATCCCCCAGCCCTGCCCGGCGGTGTCACCGGTCCAGACGAAGGACTGGCTCCCCCGGCCCCGGTCGGCCGTGGTGAAGCTCAGGTCGGCGCTCTCGCCGCGGCGGCCGTGCTCGTCCTCGAAGGCCACCTCGATCTCGTGCCGGCGCCCCGGTGCGAGATGGCGCAGGTCGATCTTGCCCGTGTGGTCGGTGCCCGGCGTGACCCACGGCCCGCGGATCGTGCGGCGGGAGCGGCCTCGCCCCGTGAGCGTGGCCACCATCCGCGAAGGGCGGTCCGCCCGGGCCCAGACGATCGCCGAGTCGGTCGTCACGTCACCTGACGAGACGCCCGAGGTGAGCCGTGGGCGCCGGGTGGACCGGTCAGGGTGTGCAGGTGACGGTGGCGTGTCCGGGAGGTCAGCCCTTTGCCAAGGTGCGGATGTCGGTGGCCTCGGTGCGCTCGGCGTCGGCCCGCTCGTCCTCGGTCATCTGCTGGCTCTCGATCTCCGCCTGCACCCGCCGCAGGTAGTGCTCGACCTCCGAGCGCGTGCGCTCCTCGTCCCACCCGAGCTCGGCCGCGAGGATCTGGGCTGCCGGCTCGGCCGCCTCGACACCCCGGTCGGTCGTCTCGATCGAGATGCGCGTGCGCCGGGTCAGCAGGTCGTTGAGGTGGAGGGTGGCCTCGTGGCGCGCCGCGTAGACCACCTCGACCCGGAGGTACTCCGCCGCTCCTGCGAGCGGCTCTGCGAGAGAGCGGTCCTCGTCGATCATGGCGAAGAGGTCGACAGCCATAGAGCCGTAACGGTCGAGCAGGTGGGTCACCCGCCAGACCGGCAGGTCGTGACGCCGGCTCAGGGTGTCGAGCTGGTTGACCAGAGCCTGGTAGCCCTCGGCCCCGACCAGCGGAATGTGCTCGGTGACGCTGTCGGGCACGCCGGGCGAGAGATCCTCACGAGCGGCGTCGACGGCGTCGGCGGCCATGACGCGATAGGTCGTGTACTTGCCACCGGCGATCGAGATGAGGCCCGGCTGGGGCCGGGCGACGGCGTGCTCGCGGCTGAGCTGCGAGGACTCCTCCGACTCCCCGGCGAGCAGCGGTCGCAGGCCGGCGTAGACGCCTTGGATGTCGTCGCGGGTCAGCGGCGTGAGGAGCACGCCGTTGATCTGCTCGAGGATGTAGTCGATGTCCGCCGAGGTCGCAGCGGGGTGCGCCCGGGAGAGGTTCCAGTCGGTGTCGGTCGTGCCGATGATCCAGTGTGTGCCCCACGGGATGCAGAAGAGCACCGACTTCTCGGTGCGCAGGATCAGGCCGGTCTCGGAGTTGACCCGGTCGCGGGCGACGACGATGTGCACGCCCTTGCTCGCGCGGACGTGGAATCGCCCCCGCCCCCCGGCCATGGTCTGGATGTCGTCGGTCCACACGCCGGTGCAGTTGATGACCACCGAGGCACCCACCTCGACCTCGTCACCGGTCTCGACGTCGAGCACCCGGGCGCCCACGACGCGCTCACCGGCGTGGAGCAGGCCGGTGACCTTGGCGGAGTTGAGCACCGTGGCGCCGTAGGAGGCGGCAGTGCGCACGACCGTGAGGGTGTGGCGAGCGTCGTCGCACTGGGCGTCGTGGTAGAGCAGCCCGCCGTGGTGGGCGGAGGGCTTGAGCGCCGGGACGAGGCGACGCACTCCCCCCTTCGTCAGCTGCTTGGTCCGCGGCACGGACCGGCCGCCGCCCATCGTGTCGTAGAGGGTCAGGCCCGCAGTGACGTAGGGGCGCTCCCAGACCGGGTGCTCGAGGGGGTAGAGGAAGGAGACCGGCTTGACCAGGTGCGGCGCGATCCGGGTGAGCATGAGCTCGCGCTCTTTGAGCGCCTCGCGGACGAGCCCGAAGTTCAGCTGCTCGAGGTAGCGCACCCCTCCGTGGAAGAGCTTGCTCGAGCGCGACGAGGTCCCCGAGGCGAAGTCCCGCTGCTCGACGAGAGCCACCTTGAGGCCGCGCGTCGCGGCGTCGAGGGCGACCCCGGCGCCGGTGACGCCACCCCCGATGACGAGGACGTCGAGGTCCTGGCTCGCGATGCGGCGCCAGGCCTCGGCGCGCTGCTGGGGGTCCAGAGGTGTGGGAGTCGGCATGGCACAAAGGTAGTCGCGTCTGCCGCCGTGGCCGAACCCAAACCTGACAGGATGCGGCCATGAGCGCTGCGACGACCTACGTGCTGGCCATCGACCAGGGGACGACGAGCACCCGGGCGATGGTCTTCGACCGTGACGGGGCGGTCGTGGCGACCGACCAGATCGAGCACGAGCAGATCTTCCCGCGGGCCGGCTGGGTCGAGCACGACGCGCTGGAGATCTGGGGCAACACGCGCCGGGTCATCGGCGGGGCCCTCGGCAAGGCCAATCTCAACAGCGGCCACATCGAGGCCGTCGGCATCACCAACCAGCGTGAGACGACCGTCGTGTGGGACAAGGCGACCGGCCAACCGATCCACCACGCGGTCGTCTGGCAGGACACCCGCACCCAGGGGATCGTCGACGAGCTCGCGGCCGACGGCGGGCTCGACCGCTTCAAGGAGGTCTGCGGCCTGCCGCTCGCGACCTACTTCGCCGGGCCCAAGATCGCGTGGATCCTCGACCACGTCGAGGGCGCCCGCGAGCGGGCGGAGGCGGGCGAGCTGCTCGCCGGGACGATGGACACCTGGGTGCTGTGGAACCTCACCGGCGGCGGCGAGAACGACGGCGTGCACGTCACCGACGTCACCAATGCCTCGCGCACGATGCTCATGGACCTGCGCACGCTGCAGTGGGACGAGGCCATCTGCGAGGCGATCGGGGTGCCCCTGCAGGTGCTGCCCGAGATCCGCTCCTCGTCCGAGGTCTACGGCGAGTGCAAGCCGGGCGTCCTCAACGGCACGCCCATCGCGGGGATCCTCGGCGACCAGCAGTCGGCGACCTTCGGCCAGGCCTGCCTGACGCCGGGGACGGCCAAGAACACATACGGCACGGGCAACTTCATGCTGCTCAACACGGGCACGGAGATCGTCACGAGCGACAACGGCCTGCTGACGACGGTCTGCTACCAGCTCGGCGACGAGCCGGCCGTGTACGCGCTGGAGGGCTCGATCGCCGTCACCGGGTCGCTCATCCAGTGGCTGCGAGACAACCTCGGTTTCATCCGGGAGGCGCCCGAGGTCGAGCAGCTCGCCGGGACCGTCGAGGACAACGGCGGCGTGTACTTCGTGCCGGCCTTCTCCGGGCTCTTCGCCCCGCACTGGCGCCCCGACGCCCGGGGGGCGATCCTCGGTCTGACGCGCTTCGCCAACAAGGGCCACATCGCCCGGGCCGCGCTCGAGTCGACGGCCTACCAGACCCGCGACGTGCTCGACGCGATGCAGGAGGATGCCGAGCGCGCGGGCGGCCGGCTCACGGAGCTCAAGGTCGACGGCGGCATGGTCGCCAACGAGACGCTCATGCAGTTCCAGGCCGACATCCTCGGCGTCGACGTCGTGCGCCCCAAGATCGCCGAGACCACTGCGCTCGGTGCTGCCTACGCGGCCGGGCTGGCCGTCGGCTACTGGGAGTCGACGGACGAGATCGTCGACAACTGGACCGAGGACGAGCGGTGGTCCCCGTCGATGGACGAGACCGAGGTCGAGCGACTGCACCGCAACTGGACCAAGGCGATCTCCAAGACCCTCGACTGGGTCGACGAGGACGTCGACTGACCGCCCGCCGGGCTCAGGCAGCGAGCCCAGCGAGGTACTCCTCCACGGGCGACCAGTGCAGGTCGGCCCGTGGACCCGACCCGCGACGAAGGGGGTCAGTGTCGCGACCCCGTCCGTGCCCGAGGAGTGGTGGGGCAAGGCAGTGGTGGTCGCTGCCGGTCGGGGTGGTGATGACCACCTCGTGGGCCCCGCCTCCGGGGTCGAGCCCGGTCGAGATCACCTCGGCCCGCCAGCCGGGGGTCTCCTTGACCAGGTTGTGCGCCTGACAGGTCCCCCACCCACCAGCCGCGCTGGTGGCGCCGCCGGATGCGTGTGGGGTGATGTGGTCGATGTCCCGGATCGGGGCCCCGCACCACGGGACACGACAGGTCCCGGCGTCGCGGGCGTGGATGAACCTGCGCAGCCCGCCCGCGAAGAGGCGGCGGGTGGAGTCCATCGCCACCAGGTCCTTGCCGTCGGGGGTGGTCCACAATCGGCGCAACCACGTCGCCGTGTCACGGCCCTCAGCATCACTCGCGTCTTCGAGGAGACGCAGCAGGTGCTCCCGCGCCGTACCCGCGGGGATCGGGCCGTGGCCGACCACCTCCACGCCGCTCTCGGACTCGCCGGCGGTGTCGCTGGTGGGGATCAGGAGGCTCTCGTTCATCACCAGGCCGATCTCGACCGGCTGCGTCTGCCCCTGCGCCCGGCCCGAGAGCCGCTCCAGAGCGGTGTCGGTCATCCACGCCCCACGCCCCCGGTCATCCGCGGCACGTGCCGCGTCCGTCTCGGGGTCGCCGGTCGCGACGAACCGGGCCTGCTCGGCGGCCTTGAGCGCCGCGAACGCCCCGACGACGTCGACCATCGGGCCCAGCACGCTCAACCACGCCATCCCATCGGCCGCGGGGCGGATGCTCACCCGCCGCGACGCCACCGCCCGCTCCCTCCTGCGCACCAAGGATTCCTGGTCCAGGTCCACCGTCACCCGGTGCGCAGCAGCCCGCAGCTGCCGATCCCCCAACGTGGTCAGGCACCCCGACAACCGCTCGTCGGCGATCACGCGGTCCTCGTGGGACAGGCACGCCGTCTCCCTCGCGACGATCGTCGCCCGCCACTCACCCACCTCACCCGAGGTCAACGCCTGCAGTGTGTGCGGCAAGTCCTCCACCAACGCCTTGGCCAACCCCACGTGCCGGTCCGCCTGGCTGGGCGAGCAGCGCCGCGCCAACGCCACCTCACACCGCGACCCGCGCCGCCGAGACGTCGCCTCACGCGCACTGATCTCCCCCGCCTGCTTCTGCTCACCGGTCCGCGCGTCCCGCTCCGCGACGAACCGAGCCGTCGCCCGCGCCTGCACCCCAGCCAGCGACCCCTTCAACGCCTCACCCAACGTGATGACCTCGAGCAGGTCCGCCTCGCTCAACCCCTCAGGGCGAGCCGCAGCCAACTCCGCGAGCATCCCCCGAAGACGCCTCGGCAGACCAACTCGCTCCCCCGACTGCACTTGCTGTGTCTGCCCGCTCATCGCACCTCCCCTCGCTCACCCAGTATCGAACACCTGTTCGAATGCCGTCAAGAGGGGGTGGGGACAACTTCTCGACGACATCCCCACCACCTCCCCCGACACCACCGAGCCTGCCACCACCCACCGAAGACCCGCGTCACCAAGGTCATGCCCAGTTACACCTAGGTGTAACTGGGCATGACCTTGGTG